>JBBILP010000099.1:0-5218 GCA_037444885.1 Actinomycetota bacterium
TCGCTCGCCGAGTACAGGATCGGATAGGCTCGGCCGAAGGCGAGCGCGGAGGCGACGGCCGCATCGGGCCACGACATCCCGCTCGCCACGATCACAGTCGAGGGCGGATCGATGGCGGACACGAACTCCGCGGCCTCAAGCGCCGTTCCGTAGCGGTCCGCGCCTTTTACGCGCGAGATCGTGGCCGAGGGAAGAGCGCTCTTGACCCTGGCCTCCACCTCGGGCGATATCGCCGCCGAACCTCCCATGATGTAGACCTTTGTCGGCTTGAGACGCCCCAACTCCGCAAGCAACTCGGAGGAGACCGAATCGCGCGCGCTCAGCAACACCGGGCCGTCGAGCGCGCCTGCGACGGCTGAGCCCGCCAGCGCGTCGGCGTAGGCTTCCCCGCTCGCGAGAACGACTGCGGTGGACGTCCCTGGGTACGCGCGCTGCGCGATCTTGATCGCGGTGGAGTATCTCGAGGCCCCGAAGACTCGTTCCATCGGGAAGCCCGAGAAGGAGAAGTTCGGTGACTTCAGCCCGAGCGCGGACTTGACCGTATAGCTCGTAAGCTTGACCGAGGCGCCGTTGCTGAACGTGAACGTCACCCACCTCGGATAGCCGGACACGCCGCGCGCGATCCGAACGCCCGAAACGTAGACCGAGGTGCCTGCGCCCGTTGGCACCGGTGCGAGCCCGTGCTTCGACAGCTCGCCTGAGACCGTCGCGGAGTCCTTCAGGTTCTTCGCGACCGTAAGCCCGCTCTTCTTCACGGTCCAGGACATGTACGGCGAACCGGCATCTGCCTCGTAGGGATCGCTCACGCCCACGTAGTACGGCTTCGGATCGGAGTAGCCCCACGAATCCTCGATGTTGGCCGTATGCCCGCCGGATGCCGAGAAGAAGAACGTCATTATGATGCTCGAACCCGATTTGACCACCTTGCCGGAAGTGGCGTCGACCGCCGAGTTCGTCGAGGATGCCTCGTGCATTACGACGTCGCCGGCGCTGAGCCTCGAGTGCCCGCCGTAGACCTGATCGGCGGTCGTGCATTTGACGGTCGCGTCTACCTTGCCATCGTCGTTCGGGTCGGCCTTGGCCTTGGCGTACGAGCGCGCCGCGACAGCCTGGGCCTTCAGCGCCTCGGCATGCCAGCTCGCGGGGCTCTCCCGAGGTACCACGCCGTAGAGGTAGCTCTGCAGCGGCACGATGTTTATCGCCGAGAGCTTGGCTGCCGAACGCACGAACTGGACCTTCCCGCGATAGCGCATGTAGGGATAGCCGTTGGGATACGAGGCGTTCAGCGGAGGCCCGCTCACGTCCTTGAACTCGACCAGCTTCGAGGTGTCCTTGGCGCGAACGGTCACATCACCGGAGAACGTCGCCGCGACGGAACCTCCCTCGGTGGCGATCGTCACCACACCGGCGGAAGAACATGTGAGCTTGTAGTAGGTGTCGGCCGCCAGCTCCTTGGAGGTGCTGCCCGAATACGCGGTCAGCGGAGAGCCTACCGCCTTCACGGTCCAGCTCGACCTCGTCGCTGCGCTCTTGTCGAGGTATACGCGCATGTCCACGTTCGTTGCCGAGGCGACGGACGTGCCCTGGTAGTAGCGCTTCAGTATGGCGTCGTACTTCCATCCTCTGAGAGCGAATCCCTGGGTGCCGTACTGCGACATCCCGATGCCGTGCCCGTTTCCAGCGCCAGTGATCGTGAAGTCGGGGATTGCCTGCGGTGTGGTCTCGGCGGACACCGAGATCGGAGATAGCCACAAGGGAGCCGCCAGTACCAGCGCGACACAGAAGGCGATCGAGCGGATAGACTTGGTACGACGCACGGATCGGACACCTCCGCATTGGCTACGAGCTGCTATCCAAGCGATTAGCATACCACGCTCGCCGACTTCATCGGCGACCACCAACGCTCAAACGCGTCCGGCGAAGTGGCGCTCGCCACCCCGCGGACCCTGGAGCCGGTGCAGCATCCTATGCCGAGGGGGGCGCAGCGACCTTGTATACCAGTATGACGTTCATGCCGAGGAACGTCCGAGACTGCTCGACCAGGGCAAGTCGTCCGGGTGACAAGTATGAGTCTTGGATGTGCGCGACAAGGCGACGGAAGTCAAAGCCCAAGTGAGGCCCGTAGCCCTTGGTGCTCGGTCTTCGGAAGCGCTCGATTCCGGCGCCGGTTAGGAGCGCCATTGTGTATGCCGATCGTCCGATTCCCTCGAAGAAGTCACCATAGGGATTGCGTCGCGACGCGTAGCGAGCCCAAAGCTTGAGCAGACCTGGGAGACCCGTCTCGTTGGGGACGGATATCACCAGTACGCCACCTGGTGCCGCCGCCTCCACGAGATGCCGAAACGCCGTCTTGTAGTCCGCCACGTGCTCTAGGGTTTCGAAGCAGGTGACAAGCCCGAACGAGTCGCCCTTCGAATCATGCGGTGGGGGAACGTTCAAGTCTCGGTGTTCGTATGAAGCGCCGTGCGCGCGACGGGCTGCCGCGATGCTCAGCAGCTCCCGTGAATGATCGTAGCCGACGACACGACTCACGCTGAGGCATCCGTCTCTCAGCACGGTCTCGATGATGAATCCGTTCGAGCAGCCGAAATCGGCCCACGACAAGCCCGGTGCGGAGGCGAAGCGACGCAGAGTGGCGATGATCGACTTCAAACGAGATCGATGTACGAAGCCACCGAGGTAGGCTCCGCGGTAGGACTTCTCATGTTCGCACGCGGCCCCGAGCATACGGCGTCCCAATGATCAGTCGATCTCGTGGACCTAGCCCGTACTGATTCGGGAATGTGCCGACACATCCCGACTGCTACGTCCACATCCTAGCAGCACCGAGGATCTCCGCGTATCAGCGCAGGCGCTCGTAGGCGGCGATCATGCGCTCCGAGGTGTGTCGCCACGACAGGCCGGCTTCCACCAGCGCGCGCCCACGACGACCCATCTCCGCCGAACGTGACCCTCGGGCCGATGCGTTCTATCTCGAGCGCGCCTCGGCTCCTCTCGCGCCGGATGCTCGCCAACGCGGTCCCAAGCGATCGCGACGACGTCCCAGCCGGCGGAAACCAGCGCGGCCGCCTCCTTCTCCACCCTCGAATCGGAGGCGAGCGGGTTCGTGACCAGCATGACCACGCGGCCGCTCACGCCCTCTGCTCCTCGGCGATAACGCCCGTCTTCGGGCGACCGTACGCGAGCACTTCCTCATACAGCCTGGTCAGCGACCGAGCTACGCTCTCCGCCCCGAAGCGTTGCCTGGCGCTCTCGGCGATAGCCCGGCGATCGTAGCGACCCATGTTCTCCAGTGCCCGAGAGATGCCCTCGGCCAGCGCGGTCGCGTCATCCGGGCGCACCAGCTCGCCCTGCCCGACGCGCAAGATGCCCTCGGGGCCGCCCGACTTGGTGGCCACCGCGGGCAGGCCGGTCGCGAGCGCTTCGATCAGGGCCACGCCAAGCCCCTCTCGGCGGGACGCGAGCACGAACAGGTCAGCATTCCCGAGCTCGTTCAGCAGAGCGCCTTTGTCCGTCTGGCCCGCGAGAGTGATTCTGTCGCCGAGGCGGCGAGCGGATATCAGGCTCTGGAGTACGGCACGCTGTGGGCCGTCCCCCACTATCCTCAGCGTGACGTCCTTGCCGCCGGTGACCAGCGCGGCGACCGCCTCCACCAGGAGGTCGTACCCCTTGACGTCCACCAGGCGGCCCACTGAGAGCAGCCGCAGCGGGCGGTCAGGAGCGCGTTGGGCGCGTTCGATGTGGCCGAACGCCGATGTATCGTACGGGCTCGGGATGACGAGCGTCCTACGGGGATCTGCGCCCGCCTCGAAGACCGTATCGCGCGCAAGGCGCTCCCCCACGCAAACGATGGCGCTGGCCGCATCCACGACCGAGCGGAGCTGATCGCGCCAAGCGTCGCGCGCGAGGTTCGCGTACAGGTCCGAACCGTGCACCGTGACTATGAGGGGCAGGCCCGTCCCCCTCGTGAGACTCATGGCCGCGGCACCGGTCGGGTACAAGTCATGCGCGTGTACGAAAGCGGGTTCGTGCTCGCGAATGGCGCGGGTGAAGGCCGCCTTCGATGCCGCCGCCATGGCCGGCGCGACCGTGAGGTAGAACATCCTTCGCGGAAGCACTGGGTAGCGAGGCCGTTCGACCAGAATGCGGCCTAGGTGGTCTTGCCCGCGAACGACAGGCCTACCCAGCACGCCCGAGAGCACGACAGGCACGTAGGGAGCCGGCGCGATCACTCGCCAATCGACCGCGGACGAGGTCGCCAAGACCTGGTCGGCGACGAAAGTCCCCCGTATGGGTTCGGCCGGGTTCGGGAACTGTTTGGCGAACGTCAGGCCGCGCAGTCGTCCGCTGTCTGGACCTGCCGTCAGGGGGTCACCCTCTTTCAGCGTCAGCCCGACGCTCTCCTGATGAACGCCTCCCGGGCCGCGGACACCCCGAGGCCGAGCGCCAGTCCGACGGCCAGCGCGCCCACCAGCGTCGAGCGCCGCTGCGTCGCCGCCGAGACCTCGGCTAGCGTGACTTCGCCGTCGTAGGAATACACGTCTTCGAGAATCCGCAGCACGTTGCGTGCGTCGATAAGCGCCGAGGTGACCGTCCACTCCTTGAACGCGGAGTCCGTACGCTCCCAGGCCGAGAGCCCGGCCCCCTCGGTTTCCTCCTTGAGGGCTCCGATCGTCTCTTCGGCCAGCTTTATCTGCGCCCGCTGCTTGTCGATTTCGTCCGAGGCCAGCTCCCTGGAGTGCTCGGCTATCCCGGATGCCACCGCGGAGGCCGCGCTGCGGGCACGCGCCTCGTCGTCGGAGGTGAAGGTGACGACCATGCGGCTCTGCGGGCTTCCCACCGTAGAGAGCCGGAGTCCGGCGCCAAGCTCGGTGGGCGTAACGCCCGAGCGGTCGGCCAGCTCCTTGCGCAGCTTCGCGCCGCTCGCCTCGCGTATCAGATCGTCGGGGGTCGGCAGACCCTTGTACCTGGAGATCGTCGGCGTGTCGATGACGAGTACGGCCCTGCCTTCATACCGAGTCTCGAGTCCCGAAGTGCCCAGGTACCCGACGCCGACGGCGACGAGTGCCGCCACCAACACCAGCCACCATTCACGGCGCACCGCGGTGAGGACCGCTTTGAATGTGGTGTCTTCGCTCATACGGCGAACTCCTTCTCCGTCCTGCCGAGTCTGGTGGCTAGGACGGCCAGCGCCAAGAACAGCCACACGTACTCGAAG
>JBBILP010000100.1:0-5029 GCA_037444885.1 Actinomycetota bacterium
CATGTTTGGCGCGTTGTTCGCAGGCGCAATATCCTAGGCAGCGTCTGCAAGTGATGTTTCGGGGGTGCTAATGCCGACAGTAGATGACCGCCGTCGCGGCTTCCGCAAGACGGCCGCGACGGTTCTTGTCTCGGTGGTAGCAGTGGTGTCGATCGCGCTCCCGGCGAGCGCCGGATCGAGAGCCGATCGTGGTGGCGTTCCCAAACGCGTCCTGTCCCAGTCGACGGCGCAGCTTCAGGAGCGCGTCGACAGGCGACTCCTAACCAAGCTCGACAGTGCGACGACGAAGAAGGAGCGGGCCTCCGAGACCAGCGTCTTGGTTCTCGCGCGCAAGAGCTCAAAGCCTCCGGCACATCTCATCCAGCCCCTTCGGATGCGCCTGCACGGCGTGTCCGACCGAGAGGTCTGGGTAGGTCGGGTACGCCTCGATCGACTGGTGAAGCTCGCGACCGCGGAGGGAGTAGAGGCCGTGCGCGAGAACGGCGCCAGGACTCCGCCAGTAGTTCCCGACGTGCCAGACGCCGCCGAGAAGAAGTCCGCGAGAAGGCCCATCTCCGAGACGAGAGACCGTCTCGCGAGGGCCGACCGAGTCGGCGCGGGGACCGCCTTCGCGAGGAGGTTCACGCGTACGGGCGAGTTGAAGACCGACACGGCCGGCTCGCCCACGCGCCGGGCGGACGGGAGTGGTGACGGTGCGAGCTCCTCGGGCGGCGGGGCCCCGGCGGGGTGGTTCGACGTCTCTCCTGTCGGCCATAACTCGGCTGGGGCCTGGGCGGACGGGTACACCGGACAGGGCGTCAGGGTGGCCGTATCCGACGACGGGTGCGACATGGGGCACCCGGAGCTGCAGAGCTCCTTCACGACGATGCCGGCGGGCGGCACTCCCTATGGTGGATGGCCGATGGCCTTCGACCCGCTCTCGCTGCTGCTCTACACCTACGACGGCTACTACGGAACGGGCTACGTGAAGGGGGGCCACACGTGGTTCTCCGACACTTCGTCGACGGTCACCCCGGCTTCGCCGAGCTTCGACGGGAAGACGTTCGCGGCTTCCCGGCACGAGCAAGTCCGGTTCGTACAGGATCGGCAAGCTGTGGGACGAGAACTTCGAGCACACAGTCGGGGACTTCCCGTACGTACTCGTCGCCGATGTGAGAGTCTCGGGTGTCTACGACACGGTGTACGTCGACCTTGACCGCAACTACGACTTCACGACCGACAAGCCCTGCACGAAGCAGTCGCCGGTGTCCTGGGCAGACCTCTGGGACGGCGCCGGCGGATCGCCGGGGGACGGCATCGCGGACCTGTCCGGCGGCATGGTCTACTGGATCGCCGACGGCGCCCACCATCCTCCGGGTTTCGACTTCCTAGGCTTCGACGTGTCCTTCGCGCCGCCGAGGGCTGGAGGGATGGTCAGCTTCATGGGCGCGCTCGACCTCGGCGACGATCACGGGACTCTCTGCGCGTCCAATGTCGTCGGCAAGGGCATCATCGACGGTCCCTCATGGGACGGGCGGTACCCGTCGTTCAAGACGCCGACCGGCGGCGGAACGGGAATCGTTCAGGGCGCCGCGAAGGGCGCCGGACTTGTGCCGATCGGCAACATCTACTCCATGTACGAATACGCCTCCTTGGCTGCGTACGACTACGCCGCGTTCGGCCTGGACGGTCTTGAAGGGACCGGAGATGAGATCGACGTCATGTCGAACTCGCACGGGAGTTCGGATGTCGACAACGATGAGTGGGACTTCGTGTCACGCTACCTCACGCTATTGAACACCGAGTACTCGCCGAGAACAGCCTTCTTGTTCGCCACGGGGAACGGGGCGCCGGGATACGGCACGAACACCGCTCCGTCACCCTCCACCGGGATCAACGTCGGCGCGTCCACACAGATGGGCGCGTGTGGCGGGTGGGACTCAATCGCCGCTACCGATCAGGTGACCGTGGGGGACGTCATCCCGTGGTCGAACAGAGGACCCACATCCATGGGCAGGGTCGGTCCACACGTAGTCGCGGACGGCGCGTACTCCTCGGGCGCGGTGCCGGTCAACGAAATCACGAACAACGGCTGGACTTCGTGGGAGATCTGGGGTGGCACCAGCCGGTCGACGCCTGTGGCCGCAGGCAACCTCGCGCTCGTCTACCAGGCGTACAAGGCGAACCATGGCGTCTTCCCCGACTGGAAGACCGCGAGACAGCTCTTGATGAACGGAGCGCGCGACATCTCGTACGATTCGCTCGTGCAGGGGGCCGGCATGGTCGACGCCGGTCGCAGCGTGAGGCTCGCCTCCGAGTCGGAGGGACTGGAAGTCGCCCCGAGCGATTGGTACCCCGGTGGATTCGAGGGTACTCGGCACGAGGCTTTCGCGAACATCCTCAATCCCGGCGAAAGCGATGCGTCCACACTCACGATCACCAATCACGGTGGTTCGCCGGTGACCGTGGCGCTGGAAGACGCGTGGTACGTGCGCGACTCGGTAGCGACCATGACCGTCACGCTCGATGGCGCAAAGGAGAGTCCGTATTCGTTCTCGCGCCCGGACTACCTGTTCGATCTGACTTCGCTCATCCCCAGCGGGACCGACCTGATGGTGGTTCGCACCGCCGAGCCTTTCGACAGGTTCGCTCCGTCGAGTGCCTTCGATACGGGCTCGTCGACCCACAACGTCGCTAGGCTCCTCGTTTACGACTGGACCGACCGGAACGTGGACGGAAAGCTGTGGAACGACGCCAACGCCAACGGCTTCGTGAACGTCGGCGAGATCGAGACCATCACGGCTGGCTTCGGTGAGTTCACGGCTGGCTTCGGTGAGTACATGCGCTTTTCGTACGACAACAACTTCGGGAACACACACGAGGTGCGAGTCCAGAACCCCCTGGACAGGATGCACGATGGTGTGTGGCTCGGGCTCCAGCACTCCGTGAGGCATTCGACTTCGCCCACGCTGCCCGTGGCCATCGAGGTGTCATTCTGGAATCGCGCCGACTCGTCGTGGCTTTCTGCCGGGGCGGGCAGCTTCGGCCTCGGAACCGGGGCTTCCCGCGACGTCACGGTCGCTGTCAGCGTTCCGGCCACGGCGTCCCCCGGCGTCTACCAGGCGCAGTATCGCGTGGCCGATGGTGCGCGGGTGACGGTGGTTCCGGTCGTCGTCAGCGTAGCGAGCCCCTCCGCTCACATGACCTTTGGAGGGGGACTCGGAAGCCCCGGGTCACTCATGGACAACGGCACGCTGCTCGGCGCCCAGAGTTGGAGTTGGCGCGCGGAATCCGGGGATTGGCGCTTCTACTCCGCCGAGGCCTCGGCATCGCTGCTGCCGCCCGGTGCGGCTTGGCTCGTCAGGACGTCCTGGCCATCGCGATCGTCGGGTGTGAAGTCCGATCTCGACACCCTGGTGTTCGGCAGGGCGTCGGATGGCTTCGTCGACCCACCGGTGCCCATTTTCGGGCCTTATACCTTGGAGCCTATCGGCGGATCGGCCAACACGAACATCTCGAAGGGAATATGGACCTTCCAGACATCCACCGGCACCACCGAGGAGTGGGTCACCGCCCCGATCGAGGGCGGGCTCCAGCAGCTGGCCATCCACAACGTCCTCTACGACGGTCGCGCCATCGGGACCACGTTCACGGGTGAGGCGGGGGTGATCGGCGCGGATCCGGCGTCGCTGGAGTTCGTGTCATCGGCGACGACCGGGTCGGCGCAGCTCACGTTCACAACTCTGGACATGGGTGTCGACGGTCTGTCCACGTGCGCTTACGGCCTGACGAAGAGATTCTCGGCGTCCGCTGAGATCACCACCGGAGGTTCCTGGACGAGGGACACTACGCTGACTGGCGCGGCGTATCTGGACGCGACCCTGAGTTGCGAGGACTCGGATGTCGATCTGTACGTGTCCCGGTGGACCGGTTCGAGCTGGTCGCTTGTGGGCGCTTCCGAGTCGGCTTCCGGGGACGAGCGCGTGAAGCTTGTCAAGCCGACGAACGGACTGTATCGCGTGGAGGTCTACGGGTATGACGTGCCTGTAGGCACGGACACGTTCGACATCTCGATCTCCGCGCCCCAAGGGTCCGGCGTCACGATCAGCGGCGTGCCAGCAGGTCCTCTGCCGCCCGGCGGGACGGCCGACCTCGATGTGAGTTGGTCTCAGTCGCGCCCGACCCTGACGGATCGGGAGGGCGCCTACGACGGCGTTGTCGAGATAGGTCCGCCCCAAGCTCCCTGCACGCTGGAGGTACCCGTCACCCTTCGGTACCCGTTCGAAACGGAGACGACGACCCCGACTCCCGGGACGAAGATCGGACCCCAGACTCCGATCGCCGTGCGATTCAGCAAGCGTGTCGATGCCTCGTCGCTCAGCTCCTCGTCCTTTTACGTCGCGAAGGGGGCGGAGAAAGTCCCCGCCACGATCTCGTACGACGCATCCTCCGCGGTGGCCACACTCACGGTGACCTCGGGCTTGCAGGACGACACCTCGTACACGGTTCACCTGGCGGGGGTACGCTCTGCGGACGGTGACACCCTGTCCGGGTCCTGGTCGCTTGTCACCGACTACATGAGTCGCGTGAGTGGATCCGATCGCTACGCGACAGCCATCGCGGTCAGCGAAGCGAACTTCACGTCGGCCGACACGGTGATCCTGGCGACAGGAGCGCAATTCGCCGACGCGCTGTCCGCAGCCGGGCTTGCGGGCTCGTACGACGCGCCGCTACTGCTCACATCCTCCACGTCGCTCTATCCGGGAGTCGCCACGCGAATCCAGCAGCTCGGCGCGAGTACGGTCCTTCTTGTTGGAGGCAATGCCGCGCTGTCGGCCACGGTGGAGAGCGCGGTCGGCGCGATACCCGGCGTGACGTCGGTCCGGCGAGTGGCGGGCGGTAATCGGTTCACGACAGCCATCGCGGTGGCGAACGAGATCAAGGCTCATGAGGGCGGTGCGTTCTCCACCACTGCCTTCCTAGCAAGGGGCGACGGGTTCGCTGACGCTCTCGCCATCACTCCCTACGCGTACAGTCAGGCGATGCCCAT
>JBBILP010000101.1:0-5021 GCA_037444885.1 Actinomycetota bacterium
GTAGCCCGCTTCGGATCGTATCCGATCCGGACCACGGGAGCCTCGTAGGACAGCCGCACGCCGCTCACGCCCGCCACCCGCTCGAGACCATCCGTGACGCGCCCAGCACATTCGTCGCACGCGAGGCCGTTCAGCGCGAACTCGGCCACCGCCCTGGAGCGGGCCTCCGCGACACTCTCCGCCCCGTACCCCATCTTACCGAGCGTCTCAACCACCTCGCCTCGGGGATCAGCCGATGGGTCGAACTCCACGAGCAGCACGCCCGACGCGAAGTTCAGCTCCGCGGAAATGACGCCGTCGAGGTAGCCGACCGACTTCGCGACCGTGCTCGCGCAGTCCGGGCAATCGAGACCCGTCACCTTGTACGACTCGTGCGAGACCGCCTCGGCTAGCTCGAACCCGGCACCACGTATCTCGGCCCGAAGATCGTTCTCCGACACGGTCGATGGATCGTAGGTCGACGAGATCGTCGAGAGCCTCGCGCCCAGTTCCGCGAAAGACACGCCGTCGATGCCCTCGACCGCATCGCGCAGCGCCAAGGCGCATGCACCGCACTTCTCCGCCGAGGGCAACAGGACCGATATGCTCGTGGCGGCCTCAGGCATCGGGACTCCTAGAAACGCTCGTCCGCGTGCTCGCGCCCCTGCGCGAGCAAAGCCACCACGTGGTCGTCCGCAAGCGAGTAGACCGCTCGCTTGCCCTGCCGCTCGAACTTCACAAGGTCGAGGTCTCGCAGTGAGCGCAACTGGTGCGAGGCGGCCGATTGGCTGACCTGCGCGACCGCGGCTAGGTCGCACACGCACAGCGGCTGGCTCGCCAGGGCCATAAGAATCCGCAGTCTGGTCGGGTCGCCAAGAGCGGAGAAGATGTCGCATAGGGCCTTCACGCGCATAGCGCCCGGCAGACTCGGGCTGACCTGCGCGACCGCGGCTAGGTCGCACACGCACAGCGGCTGGCTCGCCAGGGCCATAAGAATCCGCAGTCTGGTCGGGTCGCCAAGAGCGGAGAAGATGTCGCATAGGGCCTTCACGCGCAAATCGCCCGGCAGGCTCGCGGATGCGGCTGCGACCGCCTCCTCGTCGACGATGACCACGTCGCACTCTGACGCAACACCGACGGATGTCTTATCTGCACGTGTGCTCATATGTTCATATGATGGGCACAACACTCGCCTACGTCAACCCAACCGAACCACGCCCGCCGCTCCAGCTAGGATGGCGTACAATAGCCGCGCCGGTACCCGGGCATCTTCGAGCGAGCGGAGGCGTGAGGTGTGCGACGGCCACAAGCCGAGTCCAGACGCTTTCGCCGCGAATCTCCGCCGGCCGATGCCGATCGGACGCAAGGTATGGCTAGTGGTTCGCAACACCGCTCGGAAGGTCGTACGCCTACAGCCGTGTTGCGGATACCCCGGGGAACCGGGATGTTGAATGTGATGGACCGTCGGCGGGCCGCCGACGTCGATGTGAAGGGATCCCCGTGACCACCCACGCCCCACGCAGTAGGACCGAGATCGGCATAGTCATAGCCGTCGCGATCATGGCGTCGATCCTCGGAGGCGCGCTCGGCTACACATGGCAGCGCAACGTCGTACGCAATGCCAACGATCGCGCCGCCATCGCCGAGGCTCGTCAGCAGTACCTCGAGCGCAAGGTAGTCGACCTCGAGAGCAAGGTGCGCGCGTTCACCACGACGACCGCCGCCGAGTCCTCCGACGACACTACGTCACCGGACGCGCCAACGAAGACCTCCGACGACACTACGTCACCGGACGCGCCAACGAAGACGCCTTCGAAGTCCACCTCGGAGAAGCAGATAGGCTTCATCACCAACATCTCCGAGGAGGCCGGCAAGTATACGCTTACGATCGACTACGTGGAGATGCTCACGGGCAAGGCGGCGCAGGACGCGCACATTGCCGACGGCCGCGGGCCAATCGACGGCGAGCTGTTCTACTTGCGAAACCAGAACAAGAGACTCCGGACCTTCCCCGTGTCCTCGAAGGTCAAGGTAGTCATGTGGACATGGAACATGGAGTCCGAGGGAGTGAAGGCGACCAGCATCCCTTGGGGCCAGTTCTTCGACGTCATGCCCGGCGGCGTGAATCCCCAGGACAGGTTCAAGTCCATTCCCTACTGGGTCACAATCACCGATGGGGCGATCAGCAAGGTCGAGGAGCAGTATCTACCCTAGCGCTTCCCACCCTTGCGGCCCTTGCGACCACCCCCCGGCGATCCCTTGCGCGCCCCGGCCTTCAACCGCTCAAGCACGGCGTCTTCCGTAGTCTGCTCGATCTCCGAACGGAGTCGGACCACCTGATCACGAAGGCGCGCGGCTGTCTCGAAGTCCAGCGCGGCCGAAGCTGTCGCCATCTCCTCTTCAAGGTCCGTGATGATTCGCGCGACCTCACCCCTGGGCAATCTGGCAAGCTCCTTGGCCGTCTCGGCGGCAGTGGTGTACTGCGTCTCGCCCTCGCGCACGTACTGCACGATGTCCGCGATCGCCTTGCGGATCGTTTGAGGCTCGATCCCGTGCTCGCGGTTGTACTCGATCTGGAGTTCGCGTCGTCTGTTCGTCTCGTCGATCGCCGAGCGCATGGACTCGGTCACGTCGTCGGCGTACATGATCACCTCGCCCGACACGTTTCGCGCCGCCCTCCCGATGGTCTGGATCAGGCTGCGGAAGTTCCGGAGGAAGGACACGTTTCGCGCCGCCCTCCCGATGGTCTGGATCAGGCTGCGGAAGTTCCGGAGGAAGCCCTCCTTGTCCGCGTCGAGGATAGCCACGAGACTGACCTCGGGCAGGTCAAGTCCCTCGCGCAGCAGGTTGATGCCTACCAGGCAGTCGAACTCACCCATTCTCAGATCTCGCAGTATCTCGACGCGCTCCATCGTGCCGATGTCCGCATGCAGGTAGCGCGCACGCACTCCCTGTTCGAGAAGATACTCGGTAAGGTCCTCGGCCATCTTCTTCGTCAGCGTGGTCACCAGGACGCGTTGGTCGCGCTCGGCACGGAGCCGTACCTCATGGATCAGGTCGTCGACTTGGCCCTTTACCTGCCTGACCTCCACCATGGGATCGACAAGGCCGGTGGGTCGGATGATCTGTTCGACTACCTGAGAGCTCACGCCCAGCTCGTAGTCGCCAGGAGTGGCCGACACGTAGACGAACTGCGGTACTCGTTCCTCGAACTCATCGAACCGCAGCGGACGGTTGTCGAGCGCGCTCGGCAGCCGGAAGCCGTGCTCGACCAATGTCAACTTCCTGGAGCGGTCGCCCTCGTACATGCCCCGTATCTGCGGAACCGTGACGTGGCTCTCGTCGATGATGCACAGCAGGTCTTTGGGGAAGTAGTCGATCAGACAGAAGGGCGGCTCGCCCGGTGCGCGCCCGTCGAGGTGCCGAGAGTAGTTCTCGATGCCGGAGCAGAACCCGATCGTCTCGAGCATCTCGAGGTCGTAGTTCGTTCTCATCTCCAGCCGCTGCGCCTCCAGGAGCTTCCCTGCTCCGTTGAGTTGCGCGAGCCGCTCGCCAAGCTCATCGCGGATGGTCACGAGCGCGCGCTCCAGCTTGTCCGGAACGGTCACGTAGTGCGTGGCGGGCCACAGCGGGAGAGACTCGAACTCGGCGATGACCTCGCCGGTGACGTGATCAACCTCGGCGATGGACTCCACCTCGTCGCCGAAGAACTCGACGCGCACGGGGTGGTCGGCATAGGGCGGGAAGACGTCGACCACATCCCCCCGCACTCTGAACGTACCCCGCACCAGCGAGAAGTCGTTCCGATCGTACTGGATGTCGACAAGCTCCCGGATCAGTCTGTCGCGGCCATGCTCCGAGCCTACATTCAGGAAGACCGCAACTCCCGAATAGTCCTCGGGGGACCCGATTCCGTAGATGCACGACACGCTGGCGACCACAACAACATCTCTGCGGGAAAGCAGGGCAGCCGTCGCCGCGTGCCGTAGCTTCTCGACCTCCTCGTTTATGTGGGCGTCCTTCTCGATGTACGTGTCCGTGTGCGGCACGTAGGCCTCGGGCTGGTAGTAGTCGTAGTAGGAGACGAAGTACACCACGGCGTTGTTCGGCATGAAGTCGCGTAACTCGGATGCTAGCTGCGCGGCGAGCGTCTTGTTCGGCGCCATCACGAGAGTCGGACGCTGAACGGCCTCGATGGTCTTCGCCATGGTGTAGGTCTTGCCGGAGCCTGTGACGCCGAGGAGCGTCTGGTACCGGTCCCCTCTCCGCACGCCATCGGAAAGCTGCTCGATGGCCTTGGGTTGATCGCCAGCCGGCTCGAACTCGGAGATAACGCGCAGCGGATTCAAACTAGGCTCCTAGTACTCACTTCGCCCCGCCTTGACACCGGCGCCCGCGATCGCGCGCTTGCCTCAACGACTGCGAGGCCGAATCTGTTGCCACAGCTTCTCCAGGGCGTCCTCGAACTCCTCGAGGGTGCCGTCGTTGTTGATCACGAAGTGCGCCACTTCGCCGCGCTGCTCGTCAGTGGCCTGCCTCGCGATTCTGGCGCGCGCGTCCTCTTCCGACATGCCGCCCTCTACCGCGCGCGCCAAGCGAGTATCTATCGGGGCAGCGATCGCCAGCACCGCGTCGGCGGCCTCGGCAAAGACCGGCGCCTCGACCAGAAGCGGTATATCGATCACGACGAACGGCGGTGGATCCGCGAGTAGCCGGAGATCGCTCAGACTAGGAATCACCTCGCGCGCGACAACGGGGTGCACGATGCTGTTCAGCGCCTTCGTGCGCTCGTCCGAGACGAACGCGGCCTGAGCCAGCGCCGCCCTGTCGATGGTTCCGTCTTCCCGGAGCACCCCATCGCCGAATTCGCGCACAAGTTCGTGATACGCGCTGGACCCCAGCGCGAGAGCGCTGTGCGCCACGCGGTCGAGGTCGATGACGACCGCGCCGCGCTCCTTGAAGAACGCGGTCGCGGTGGACTTGCCCGAACACAAGCCCCCTGTTATCGCCAGCACGAGCATGCTCACACATCCCCCGACTGG
>JBBILP010000102.1:0-5014 GCA_037444885.1 Actinomycetota bacterium
CGACTCCGTCGTCAGTCGTCCACCGAGCGCCGAGACGATCATGTACCTGGCGAATGCCGTGTACTTCAAGGGTGACTGGGTCTCGGCATTCAGGCGTGACGCCACGGTGCCGCGGCCGTTCACCAAGGCGGACGGCACGCAAGTCGAGGTCGAGATGATGAACGACAGCTCCGCGAGACCCTACGCCGAGAACGGTGCGTTGCGGGCAACCAAGCTGCCGTACAAGGGAAACGACGCGGCTTTCTACGTGATGTTGCCCGAGGAGGGCGTCGCGATCGACACCGCGCTTGAGAGCCTGGAGGGCACGGGCTTCGAGAGCCTGCGGAAAGCGCTTGACGCCAGCGGCGCCACCAAGGTTTCGCTTGGCCTCCCGAAGCTTGACTCCGAGTTCTCGGCAAGCCTGGCCGATCCGCTGAAGGACATGGGGATGCCGCGCGCGTTCGATCCTCGGAGCGCGCAATTCGGCGGTATCGCGACTGGTACCCTCGAGCCCATCTACATCGACGACGTGCTCCACATGACCAAGGTGAAGGTGGACGAGACCGGCACCGAAGCCGCTGCGGTCACAGTCGGCAGCCTGGCGGCGAAGGGGGTCCCGGAGTTCAAGGAGATCGTCTGCGACCGCCCCTATCTGTTCGCGATCGTCGACGAGCCGTCAGGCGCGATACTGTTCCTCGGCGTCGTGAACGACCCCACGAACTAGCGATGCGACAGACGTAGCCCGGCGCAGCAGACGTAGCCCGGCGCAGCGGCCTCCGCCGCCCACGCCACGAGCGCGACGTCCCATCCGCGCTGCGCACAGCCTCGACCGCGCCGCGCGACTCCGCCGACCGCCCGCGCTCCCAGCCCGCTAGGGGTATCCTCTAAGTGCCCCCTGCGGGAAGGAGTGCCATGAGCGAGCAGCCGGCCATCCGCACCGAGCGCCTCACGAAGCACTACGGGAAGGTGCGCGCGCTCGTCGACCTCGATCTCGACATCCCGCCGGGCGAAGTCTTCGGGTTTCTCGGCCCGAACGGGGCGGGGAAGACCACCACCATCCGCACTATGCTCGACGAGATCCGGCCGACCTCGGGCAAGGCGTCGATTCTCGGCATGGATACGCGGGAGAAGTCCGTCGAGATCCGCAAGCACATCGGGTACGTGCCGGGCGACTTGGCGATGTATCCGCAGCTCACCGGCCGTGACACGCTGACCTACTTCGCGAACCTCAGGGGAGGGGTCGACTGGTCCTACGTGCACTCCCTCGCGGAACGGCTGGACGCGGACCTCGACAAGAAGGTCGGCGACCTGTCCTCGGGCAACCGACAGAAGGTCGGGCTCATCCAGGCGTTCATGAACCGCCCGAAGGTGCTCGTCATGGACGAGCCGAGCTCCGGTCTCGACCCGCTCGTGCAGCGCGAACTGCAGGCGATGATGCGCGAGGTTGCCGCCGAGGGCTGCGCCATCTTCCTCTCCAGCCACACACTCTCCGAGGTCCAGCGCGTGGCCGACCGCGTCGGCATCATCCGCAAGGGGCGCCTGGTCACGGTCGAGCACGTCGCCGCGCTGCGCTCGAAGGCCAAGCGCCGGGTGGAGCTCGAGCTCGACGCGAGGGCCGACGCCGCGGACTTCGCGGCCCTGGCCGGCGCGAGCGACATCGCGGTACACAACCACCACGTCGCGATGTCCTTCGAGGGCGACTTGGGCGCGCTGCTGAAGGCCGCGACCGAGAAGTACGTGATCCGCGACATCAGCACGCAAGAGGCGGACCTCGAGGAGATCTTCCTCACGTACTACCACGACGAGGAGGTGTCCGCCTGATGCTCTCCGGCGTGTTCGCGAAGACGGTTCGCGATCGCTGGCTGGGCTGGACGATCGCGTTCGCAAGCCTCGTTGCGCTCATGCTCATGGCGATGGCCGTCTACAAGGAGATAGACCTGTCGCTCTATACCGGCCTCCCAGAGGTCTACCGCTCGCTCATTGGCGTGCCCGAGGAAGCCGACGTCGCCAGTCTGTCCATCAACGCACTCATCGGCAGCTACGGAGCGCTGACCGTCGCCGCCATGGCCCTTGCGATGGGCGCCGGACTGATCACCGGCGAGGAGCGCAAGGGGACGCTCGGCCTGCTGCTCGGCAATCCGATCAGCCGAACCCGCGTACTCGCCGAGAAGGCAGCGGCTATGGCGTTGCTCACGGCCACGTGCGTGCTCGCGCTGTGGGGCGCCATCGTGGGCAGCGCGGCTCTGCTCGACATCTCGATCAAGGGCATGGACGTCGGCGCGCTCAGCGCTCATCTGCTGGTCAACTCGCTCTTCTACGGACTTCTAGCCCTCGCCGTGGGCACGTGGACCGGCAATCGCGGGGCGGCTCTCGGAGTGTCGATCGGCACGATGGTGCTCTCGTTCATCGGCGTCGGGGCGCTTCCGCTCGTGGAGGGCGCCGAGGACTACGTCAAGGCCCTGCCTTGGCACTACTTCACCGGCAACAAGCCGCTGCTCAACGGCATCAACTGGGGCGACCTCTCCGTACTTGCTATCGCGTGCGCCGTCTTTGCCGCCATCGCCGTCATAGGAGTGAACCGCCGCGACCTGCGAAGCCAATCCGTTGGCGTCACGCTGATCGACAGGCTCCGCTCCAACCCGATGACCGAGAAGGTCGTCGGTCGGCTGGCCGGGTCGGCGCGCGTGTCCGGGATGTGGATCAAGACCGCGTCCGAGTACCAAGTGCATCTAGTCATCACTTCCGTCTACATGTTTTCGGTGCAAGGGCTGATGATGGGCCCGCTCTTCGCGGCAATCCCCGAGGAGACGCGAGCGGCCGCGGACGCCGCTTTCGCCGCCATGCCCAAGGCGATGCTCGCGCTCTTCGGCGGCGGAGGAATGAGCTCGCCCGAAGCGTTCTACCAGATAGAGACATTCGGCATGATGGCGCCCATCGCCATCATGGTGGTGTCGATAGCGATCGGTGCCGGAGCGCTCGCCGGGGAGGAGGAGCGCCGTACGCTGGGCCTGCTGCTCGCGAATCCGGTCTCCCGCTCGCGCGTGATCGTGGAAAAGACCTGGACGATGCTCCTGTTCTCGGTGCTCGTTGGCATCGTCACGTTTCTCGGCGTCGCCGCCGGGGTCGTGGTCGGCGGGCTGGACATGGATCTCGGCAACGTCGCCGCGGCGTGCACGCTGCAGACGCTCGTCGGACTGCTCTTCGGCGCTTTCGCGCTGGCGCTGAGCGCGGGCACGGGCCGCAAGAAGCTCGCGATCTGGGGCGCCGTGGGGGCCGCCCTCGTCCTTCACGTCTTCAACTCGCTCACGCAGGTGGGAGACGCGCTCAAGGATTGGGCCTGGATCTCGCCGTTCCACTACTACATCGGCAACGACCCGCTCGTGAACGGCATGGACTGGGGTAATGCGGCGGTACTCGCGGCCCTGACTGCCGTCTTCATCGGCCTCTCGTTCGTGCTCTTCCAGCGACGGGACCTGCGTCAATCCGGGTAAGGAGGCGCGCATGAGCGCCAAAGCGCCCACGCTCGACATACCGCGCGAGACCCTCGACTGGCTTGCCGAGCCGGACAACCCGGCCGTCGCCGTGCTTTCACGCCGCGAACTCGGCGGGGAAGGGGAGAGTCGCGAGCTGGCCGCGCTGTGGTCGCGACGCAATGAGTACGCGCCTGTCGCGACGATCCTCTCGGCGATGGCCGAGAACGGATCGTGGGCCACTCCCGGCCAGGACTACAAGAAGTACCAGGGCTCGCTCTGGCAGATCCACTTCCTCGGCGAACTGTACGCGAGCGGGGAGGACGAGCGCGTGCGACGGGCGGCTGCATACGCTTTCGAGCGACAGCTCCCCGACGGCTCCTGGAGCTGCTCGAACGCCCGCCCGGACGGCTCGATAGCGTGCCTGACCGCCAACGTCGGTCGCGCGCTCGCGCGGCTCGGCTGGGCGCGCGACGAACGCGTGGTGGCCGCCCTCGGCTACTGCGCGCGGATGTACGCGGAGCTCGGCGTCGTCGACTGCCGCTTCGCGAAGCCGTACACGCTGAACGGGTATTGCCACATGCTCGCGCCCAAGGAGCTGCTCTTTCTCGCCGAGGTCCCGGCCGATCACTGGCCCGAAGGCGCGACCGAACTGAAGGACGCGTGCGTCGCCGCTTTGCGCGACAAGCAGATCTACTTCTGCCTACCCGCCGAGTCCCGCGAATTCCTCGACAAGCTGTGGTCGATGCCCTCGGCCGAGCGCGACGGCTGTCGCGACCGGTTCCTGGCGAAGCACGAGACGCTGCACTACAAGGAGAAGCCCGGCTGGCTTCGCTTCGGCTATCCTCTGTCGTACAATTCCGACGCACTCGAAGCGCTGGCCGCGCTGGCGGGTGTTGGGGAGGAGCGCCGTCCCGAGTACGAGCCCGCGATCGCGCTCGTTCGCGACGCGGCTGATGCCAAGATGCGATGGAAGCTGCGCAACTCCTTCAACGGCAAGATGCTCGCCGACGTGGACGTCAAAGGGCAGCCTAGCAAGTGGCTCACCCTACGAGCGCTTCGCGCGCTCGCCGCGTTTGGCGCGTAGCGACCACAGACCGAAAGGACGCCCGTGTCGACAACGACCACCACAACCGCGACCGCCGCGCACCCTCGGCACACGCACCGCTACCCTTTGGGCGAGGAGATCGCGAACTCGGTCACTCACGGTGTCGGGATCGCGCTCTCGATCGCCGCGCTCATCCTGCTCGTCATATTCGCGACCTCGGGCAGCGACGGCTTCGGTCTGGCCGGCGCGATCGTATTTGGCGTCTCGCTCGTGCTTGAGTACTCGGCATCCACGCTCTACCACGCCCTTCCGCAGCCCGGCGCCAAGCACGTCTTCAAGGTGCTCGACCACGCTGGCATCTACGTTCTGATCGCGGGGAGCTACACGCCGTTCACGCTCGTGACCTTGCGCGACTCGGGCGGCTGGTGGCTCTTCGGCGTCGTCTGGGGGCTGACCGTCATCGGCATATCCACCGAGGCCTTCTGGGCGTATCGGCCGCGCTGGCTCTCGGTGGCGA
>JBBILP010000103.1:0-4989 GCA_037444885.1 Actinomycetota bacterium
GAGGTGGGATTCGCATGAGACGCAGGTTCTGGCTCGCTGTCGCCGCGGCCGCCGTAGGCGCGCTGTGTTCCGCGGCCCCGGCGTACGCCGACAACATGTACAACTACGGCTTCGACTGGACGGCCGCGCCCTTCAACGACGTCAACCTCTTTGACGATACGCCGCAGCGACACGACCTTTCGTCGGGCGGCGCGGCTCGGCAGGGAAATGGAGTGCGAGATGACCGTGGAGGCGTCGACCGGTCGCACATGAAGACCCACGCGGCCGTTGCGCCCGGCGCTGACACGGGAGCGATTGCCGAGCGGTCCTGCGGGCGCAACAACTTGCGGACGGCCTCTGGACTGTTCGCGATCACACGCTCGTCGACCTCGCGAGCGCCGGGGCGCAGCACCACCACCGCGATGGCGTCCTTGCGCACGTCGAGCCCGATGTGAGTACACTCGTTCATGGTCGGGTCCCTCCTCATATCGACACCACGGGCCTGTTCATGCGGGTGATCCACGTCAAGTGCGGATTGGGTCGGCCATCTCAGAGTGACTCGCGGGAGGACTGGCCGACGCACGCGGCGATGTCCCAGGAAGGAGAGTAGCTGGTGGTGAGAGCCGAACCTCTGTTCTCTGACGACTACCTCCTGTCCCTCTGGGTGGCGGAACTCGCTGAGTATCGGGCATCCGGCGAGAATGAAGCGCTTCGCGCCCGCCTCGCTCGATGGGTCGACCGGGACCTGTCGCAGACCGAAACCCAGCTTCAGGGGCAGTTCGTCACCACCTTCTTCGGGAGCACCTGGGGGTACTGGGGGACCGGCGAGCGGCCGAAAGACGAGGGCTACTGCCTGAACGCCCAGTTCGGTGTCGTCGGGGCCGGCCAGACTGGCGGCAAGGGGGCCGCCGATGTCGCGCTAGGGTGGTGGGGACTCGAAGGTGTCGCGCCGGTCGGAGTCACTTTCGAGGCGCTCCTGCCCGACGGGACGCTCGCCGCGCTCACGTACTCGTGGATCGAGAGCGATGGCACCGTCACCCTGTATTCCGGCCTGCTCCCGGACAGACGGGCCACCGGCGAGATTCCCGGTATCGCCCGCAGCGAGTCCATCGACGTCCAGACAATCAGGCGCGTCGCCTCAGGGGAACTACCCGTGCCTGTGCTGCCGCCGCTTGACTAGCCCGTGAGCACTCACGCGCGCAACCGCCTCAGGGCTCTGTCATCCCCGCTCGCGCCGCGGCGGCGGCTGGAGTAGGCGGCCTCGGACGGGAAGTCACGCCGCTGACCGTTCCCGGGCCATCTTGCGCCGTCCTCCTCGGGGCGGCTGCGGCGAGCGCGACGAACAACCATAGGACCTCGAAGTACAGGTAGTACTGGAAGAGCGTTTCGACGAGAAGCGCGGTCAACGCGGCCGCCAAGGCCATGTCGGCGGCCGTCATCCCGGTGCGCCGACGTCGCGCGAACGCTACCGCCAGACCGCCAAGCAGCGCGATCTCAGCGGCAAGTCCGGCGAGGCCCATCTCGGCCCACATCGCCAAGGGCAGCTGGTGCGGCCTCGTGATCCGCTCCAGAGCGCCGGCGCGGCGATACTTCGGGTATGCCACGTCGTACGCGCCAAGCCCCGTTCCGAACGCCCAGTGGTCGCGGATGATCTCCACCGTGGCGCCCAGCATGAGGTAGCGCGTGGTGATCGACGCGTCGCTCTCGAGGTCAGACAGCGAGGTCACGCGGTCCAGGACCCTTTGGGGCGCCGCAAGCACACCGGCGGCCAGTACCAGAGCGAGGCCGATCGCGAAGGCGGCGCGTCTCGGCGCTGGTGCCGTGAACGTCACGACCAGTAGACCGCAGACAAGTCCCACCCAGCCCGACCGAGAGAACGTGAGCGCGAGACCGCCGACGGTCGCAGCCGCCGCGAGTCCCCACAGTGAGGCGGCCCTGAGGGTGGACGCCCGCAGCGCGAACGCCAGAGCGACGAGGGCGGCGGCGCCGAGATACCCCGCCAGGAAGTTGGGGTCTTTGTAGAAGACGGCGGGCCGCACCATAGCGATCGCGCCCCCGCCGGCCTGCACGATATTGACGTTGCCGAAGCCCGAGTCCGGCGCGGTGTACTGCACCGCGGCCATGACCGAGAGCGCGCACCCGACGCCGACGAAGAGCGCCAGCAACCGCCGCAGTGCGTTCTCGGTGGCGACAAGACGTGCGACCAGCACCGCGAACAGCCACAGGAGTAGAAGTCGTCCGGATTGAAGCGCCGTCTTCGGCAAGTTAAGCGAGAACGGCAGCGACCAGAGGGCGGCCAGGAGGGGGCCGAGCAGCGCGAGCTCCAACGGCTCCAGCGGGCTGCGCGCGGCTGCCTTCGCTTCGGCGCGTCGAAGCCCCCAGGCGTACGCACCCACGCTCGCGATGAGCACCGCCGAGAACGCCGTGATCACGAGGGGTTCGCCGGTCAGAGCGCCGTAGTCCGTGAGCGGTGCCAGGGCGACCAGCGCCAGCGGACCGAGTTCCGGCTTGCGGAACATGATCACCAGCGCGACCGCGAGCAGAACCGCCGCGGTGATTCGGAGTGGCTCGGCAAGCCCCGACTCGGCTTTGAACGCAAGTACCGTCGCGAGCGCGGCTCCCGCCATGAGCGTCCAGAAGGTGACGTCGGCGAGCCGACGGGTCCCGGCGTTGGCCGGAGCGCCGCTCATACCACGCACGCGCCTTCTCGGTCGACGGCGATCGCAACGGGCCGAGCGCGCGTTTGCAGGTCCGCCAGCGCCTTCTCCGCAGCGGACGCGACTCGTTTCGCACGCGCGAGGGCGACCCGGTCGGCCACCTCGTGCACGATTCCAAGGACCGTTGGACCCGCTCCCGAGAGCATCGCCGCGTCGGCGCCCGCGTTGAGTAGCGCGCTGCGCACTACCTCGAGGTCCGGTACCTCGGCGGCGCGATGTCGCTCGTGAATCCGATCGTGCCCACCTGCGCGCGTGAGCTCGGGTCGACCGAGGGCGATCCCCGCCGCCAGCAGCGCGGCGCGAGATGCGTTGAAGGCGGCGTCGCCGTGTGGCACCGCATCGGGGAGCATCTCGCGCGCGTGAGGCGTGGACAGCGTGTACTCGCTGACCACGACGACCGCCGCGAGTCCGCCCGCCGGGTCGACGCGCTCGCATCTCGGCCCGTCCTCCATCCACGAGATCGTGAATCCGCCGAACAGCGCGGCTGCTACGTTGTCCGGATGGCCCTCCATGTCGCTGGCCAGCTCGAAGAGCCGGTCGCGCCCCAGCGACACCGACAGCAGTCGATCGGCCAGCAGCATGCCGCCCGCGATCGCCGCCGCCGACGAGCCGAGACCGCGCCCGTCGGGGATGCGATTGACGCAGAACACGTGGGCCGCCCTGCGCTCGCCTGCCTCGGCGAATACGCGCGCCATGGCGCGAGCGACCGCGTTCTCCTTGTCCGTCGCGTAGCTGCCCGCGCCTTCGCCCACGACGTTCACCGCCCAGCTGTCCGCGGTCTCGGCGGAGAACTGATCGTGCAGCGCGAGCGCCAGACCGAAGGAGTCGTATCCCGGCCCCAGGTTCGCCGAGGTCGCCGGGACGCGTACGGTCACCGACGCGCCCAAGGCTACAGCTCCTCGACCCGGATGACCGAACCCACGTCGCGCACCACATCCAGGGCGCGTATCTCGGCGAGGGCAGCGCGCACCGACGCCTCGGCCGCGAGGTGCGTCACGTAGACGAGTTCCGCGCCGATGTCAGTCGAGCGCTTCTGGATGACCGATGCCACCGAGACTCCGTGGTTCCCGAACACCTCGGCGGTGGCGGCCAGCACGCCCGGCTGATCGAGAAGCGTCATCCGGATGTAGAACGAGGTCTCGAGCTCGTCGATCGAGCGTATGCGCAGTTCATCGGTGCAGGTGCATCCGACAAGTCCGAGACAGGCCGAGCGGATGTGCCGAGCGACCTCGATCACGTCGCCCACGACAGCGGACGCGGCGGGCAGCGACCCCGCGCCTTCACCGAAGAACATCGTCTCCCCGACCGCGTCGCCGACGACGTAGATAGCGTTGTAGACGCCGTTCACGCTGGCCAGCGGATGCGCGGCGGGGATGAAGGTCGGGTGCACCCGCACGTCGATCGAGCCGTCGACACGCCTGGCCATCGCGAGCAGCTTCACGCGATATCCCATCTCGGCGGCGTACTCGATGTCGGCTGGATCGATCTCCCGGATCCCCTCGGCGGATACGTCGTCGATGGTCACGCGGGTGTTGAACGCGATGGACGCGAGGATCGCGATCTTGGCTGCGGCGTCGAGTCCATCGACGTCGGCGCTCGGGTCCGCCTCGGCGAAACCGCGCTGCTGCGCCTCGGCCAGCGCCCTGCCGTAGTCAAGCCCGTCCTCGGCCATGCGAGACAGCATGTAGTTGGTGGTGCCGTTCACGATGCCCATGACCTTGGTGATCTCGTTGCTGACCAGGCAGTGCTTGAGCGGCGAGATGATCGGGATGCCGCCGCCGACGGAAGCCTCGAACGCGATATCCACGCCGTGCTCCTCGGCCGTGCGCATGACTTCCTGGCCGACGCTCGCCATCAGCGCCTTGTTCGCGGTCACGACGCTCTTCCCCGAGCGCAGAGCGTCCAGCACGAAGGTGCGAGCGATGCCGGTCCCGCCGACGAGCTCGATCACGACGTCGATGTCGGGGTCGGCTATCAGCGCGCTCGCGTCCGTCGTGCAAGCCTCGGCGGGCAGGCCGAGGGCTGCGAAACGGCTCTCGTCCCGGTCCGCGAAACGCGTCAGGACGATGTCGACCCCCGCGTGCCGCCGGAAATCGTCGCCGTGGCGACGGAAGATCTCGATCACGCCCGACCCGACGGTCCCTAGACCGATGAGGCCGACATTGACGGTACGCATGCGTCCTCCCAGGCAAACCGCTTGATTCCGATGCCGGACTATTGTATCCGATGCGCCGTCACGAGGCGGTCGGCCTGGCCAGCGCATCCGGCGGACGGCGGGAGGTGGAATCCACAC
>JBBILP010000104.1:0-4980 GCA_037444885.1 Actinomycetota bacterium
CCGTCAGCGGCCCAGCAGGACGACGTGAGGCGTCGGGCCATCCCCAAGCTCTCCGAGACCCAGACGGTGCGCGTCTCCATCGGCCACCTGGATCAGATGGTGAATCTGGTTGGGGAACTTGTGATCATGCGCTCTCGTCTGGAGAGACTCGCGAAGGAGCTGGAGTCCCGCGAACTTCGCGAGACCGTGGAAGAGATGAAGAGGGTGTCAACGGATCTGCAGCACGAAGTCATGCAGACGCGTATGGTTCCCGTCGGCAATATCTTCAACCGCTTCCCGCGGATGGTCCGCGATCTCGCGCGGGACCTCGGCAAGGACATCACTTTCGAAATGGAAGGGCTCGACATCGAGCTGGACCGAACGGTTCTAGACGAGATCGGCGATCCGATCGTGCACCTCTTGCGCAACAGCATCGATCATGGAATCGAATCCGCCGAGGAGCGTGCGGCCGCGGGCAAGCCGGAGAAGGGCACGGTCCGACTCGTGGCCCTCCGTGAACGCGACCATCTGCGCATCGTTGTCTCCGACGACGGTCGCGGTATGTCGATCGATCGGTTGTGGGAGAAGGCGTGCAGGCTCGGCGTAGCGGATTCGGCGATGCGAGACACCTACACGGACAAGGACATCCTGCTGATGACGTGCCTGCCGGGTTTCTCCACCGCCGAGAAGGCCACGAGCGTGTCCGGGCGCGGCGTCGGGATGGACGTGGTCAAAGGCAAGATCGAGTATCTCGGCGGGCACCTGAATCTGGGGTCGGAGCTAGGCGTGGGCACGACGTTCGAACTCGTCTTGCCGCTCACGCTCGCAATCATCCAAGCCTTGCTGATCGCGAGGGGACCGGAGATATACGCGCTTCCACTGGTGTCGGTGAACGAGGTGATGGATCCGGAAGAGGCTCTGGTCGACACGGTCGACGGCTCACCCGTCATCGTTCTGCGAGACGGCCAGGTCATCGGCTTGCACCACTTCGACATCCTCATGGGCTTCGCCGACGATGCGCGCAAAGCGCCCCAGCCGTCCGAGCACATAGTGCTGATCGATGTCTCCGGCCACACGCGGGCGCTGGTCGTGGAGCGCCTGGTCGGACGCCAGGAGGTTGTGATCAAGCCGCTCTCAAAGATCTTCCGCAACGCCAAGGGGCTCGCCGGGGCAACGGTGCTCGGAGACGGCCGCGTTGCACTGATCATCGATCCACGCACCCTGTTCCCCGCGAGGGAGGAGGCGCAATGAGACCGAGGGACCTGAGCGAGGTTCAGATCGACGCACTGAAGGAGGTAGGCAGCATCGGGGCCGGGCACGCGGCCACGGCACTCTCGCAGCTGGTCGACAAGACCGTTCACCTCGAGATGCCCACGTTCGAGCTGATCCCGATCGGTGAGGTACCCCACGTGTTCGGGGGCAAGGAGGAGCTGGTCGGCGCGGTATATACGCGACTGCTCGGCGATATCGCGGGTGGGATGCTCTTCGTGGCGCCGCGCGCGACCGCGATCGCTCTCGTGGATATGCTTCGGAGCAGGCCGGTTGGTACCACGAAGTCGTTCGGACACGAGGAGGAGGCCACATTCACGCACGTGGCCTCAGTTCTCACCTCCGCGTACCTCGCCGCCATCGCGCGCATGGCCGATCTCAACCTGCTTCCGTCCAGCCCTGCTTTCGCATTGGACATGGTTGGGGCCGTTCTGGAGGTCGTGACCGCGGAGGTGGGGATGAAGGCCGACACCGCGGTCCTGTCGCGCAGCAGATTCTGCGACTTGGAGCAAGGCGTCGACTCATACGTGGACGCCGCACTCTTCTTCCTGCCCGATCCCGACAGCCTGGACGTCCTTCTCGGCCGTCTCGGAGTCGCATGAGGTCTTCGTGGCTTCCCGGAGCGACATACCTGGACATGGGACCTCTGGCGTCGGCGTGATCGAGATCGGGGTCGGAGAGCTCGCCATAGCCGAAGCACCGGCGGTACTCATGACTCCCGCACTCGGTTCTTGCGTCGGGGTCACGCTGTGGGATCCGATAAAGCGCAGAGGCGCGATGGCGCACGTGATGCTGCCGACACAGACCGGCGCCGCCCCCTCGGCCAACCTGGACCGCTTCGCGGATCACGCGATCCCCTCGATGGTGGACGGACTCGTCTCACTCGGCAGTCTACGCATGCGATTGGTGGCGAAGATGGCCGGCGGCTCGGCGATGTTTCGCGCCGACACCGTTCTTGCTAGCGTCGGCGAGCGGAACATCGTGGTCGTGAAGGAGCAGCTTGAGCTGTTGAGAATCCCACTAATTGCCGAAGATACAGGTGGAAGTCACGCACGCACGATCGAGCTTGACCTGGAGACGGGCGTGCTGGTCGTCCGTAGCTACGTGTACGGCATCAAGGAGTTGTGAAGGTGAGCGGCTCAACGCCGCGTTGTAGAGTGGGGTTGGAGGGAAGCGGTAGATGCGGGAGCCGGAGTTGGCTGTGGCTCACGACAGCGTGACCCCACGCAGGGTCAGAATCGCGCTATTCGGCGGCAGTCTGCGCGCCGCATCGATGCTGCGCCTTCTCTCCGAGGTGGAGAACGTGGAGGTCGCCGCGGTGTGCGACCTGAGTTCGTCGACTCCCGCAGCGCGTCTGGGCGAGGAGCTCGGTATCTTCGTCACCAACGACTACGAGGAGCTCTTCCAGGTTCCCGGGTTGGACATCATCATCGACATGTCCGACGACGAGTCGAGCCGCGCGCAGTTGGCGCTCAGCAAGCCACACACTGTCGAACTCATCGGGACCGGCGGGTCCGAGCTGGTATGGGACCTCCTTGTGGCCAAGAAGCGAGGCGAAGAACAGGAGAAGCTCTTCGTTGAGCTGCAGGTCGCGTACGACAAGATCCGCGGTCACGAGCGAAGACTACAGTCGAGCAAGGAGGCGCTCGAAAGGGCCAATGAAGAGCTCGAGAGCCGTCTCGCCGAGATCTTCTTCACCCACGAGTTCTTCAAGGCCCTGACGAGCTTCACGACGGTGGACGATGTGGCGAGCCTGATAGTCGATGGCGCGAACGGGATCCTCGGAGCGGAGATCTCTTGCGTCTACCTCTTCTACCAGCACGACTGGACGTTGCGCCTCAGAGCGTCTCAGGGACGTCCCGAGTCCTTCTTCCGCGAAGTAGTGCCGGTCAACCACACCATCCTCGCGAAGGCCTTCTCGGACGGCTTCTTCCAGGAAGCGAGGGTGGAGGTCGGTGTCGAGAGCGTGGATTGGGTGCTTCACCCCGACGAGATCAGGTCACAGGTCGTGGTGCCCCTGAAGACCGGCGATGCCGTCATGGGGGTCATAGTGGTGGCCTCGTCCAACGAGCGGGAGTTCACGCCTGCCGAGGGGGATCGGCTCCAGGTCATCGCGAACCAGTCCTCGCTGGCGATGCAGAACGCTCTGCTGCACGAGGAGTTGGAGCGGCTGTCGGTGACCGATCGACTCACGGAGCTGTACAACCACGGCTACCTGCATCAGAGGCTGGAGGAGGAAGTCGGTCGTGCGGCTCGTTTCGGCCATGAGCTGTCCTTGATCATGCTCGACATCGACGACTTCAAGGAGTTCAACGACCGCTACGGACATCCGAGGGGCGACAGGGTGCTGCGGGCGGTATCTGCGATAATCAGACAGAACCTGCGCGATATCGACGTCGCGGCGCGTTACGGGGGCGAGGAGTTCGTCGTCGTGCTGCCCGAGACGGACTCGGCTGGTGCGATGGCGGTTGCCGAGCGAATCAGGTCAAGCATGGAGATGTACCCCTTCCACCAGGAAGAGGACGACCAAGTGGTACACAAGACGGTGTCTGTCGGAGTGGCCACTTATCCGAGCGACGCGAACACCCAATCGCGGCTCGTGGAGGCCGCGGACAAGGCAATGTACATCGCAAAACGGGGCGGCAAGAACAGGGTAGCGGTGGCGACGTAGCGCGCCGCCTCCCCGGATAGGGGAATCGTGACGCTCAAGACGGGGCTGGAGCGGCTCGGTTCGGATCGCGAAACCAAGAGCGCGGTCCGACACGTCCTGGAGGCGCTGGTGCGCCACGCAGGCGAGTGGATGGACGCCCAGACCCTGCATGGCTACTCGGGAGTCGATGGACCTCGGCTCGACGGGATTCTCAGTACGTTCGCGCAGGCGTTCGTGCTAGACTGCGACGGCGACCCGCCACGCTATCGGTACGACCCGGATCGCCTTCTCCACATCGAGGTCGACCGTTTCCTCCGAAGAGCCGAGAGCCACACGGGGAAGGTACGCTCCGGAGTCGAGGCCTTTCGGAGGCGCTACCCGGGGCGCTAGGTTTCGGGCGGATCTCGGCAACTGGGCCTTCCTAGACTCGTCGGGGAGCGGATCACGAATGGACCTCATCCACCAAGGAGACAGAGGCGCTGCCGTCGAGGACGTGCAGAGGCGCCTCCGCGCGCTTGGGTATGATCTCGGCCCGACAGGTATTGACGGCGTCTTCATGGGCATGACTCACGCCGCCGTCCGCGCGTTTCAGCGAGCCAACGGATTGAGCGAAGACGGTGTGGTCGGTTCCGAGACCTGGTCGGTGCTCGTCGATTCCACGTTCACTCTGGGAGATCGCACGCTGTATCTGCGACTGCCGCACTTCCACGGCCAGGACGTGCGAGAGCTGCAAACGGCCCTCAACGTTCTCGGGTTCTCCTGCGGAGAGGTCGACGGTATCTTCGGGCCCTTCACGGAGCGCGCGGTACGCGAGTTCCAGGAGAGCGCGGGTCAGCCCGGCGATGGCATCGCGGGCATGGAAACCGTGCGCGCTATCGGGAACCTGAGACACGTCTGGGTAGGCAAGGAGAGCGTCACGCCGGTCGCGAGTAGGGTCGCGCCAGCGCGGGCGGCCGAGGTCCTGAGCCGTTCGACCGTGAGAGTCGTGGGGACCGATACGCTGGGTTCCATGGTGTCGGACAGGGTACTCAATCTCGCCAGCGCAACCCGCACGTCGCATCGTCTGACAGCCGCATACTCGC
>JBBILP010000105.1:0-4958 GCA_037444885.1 Actinomycetota bacterium
GGCGTCGGCGGGTAGGGGTCGCGCGCACTGTCCGCCGCGTCTGTGGGTGACTCGGCGAGCTGCGATTCAAGACGCGCCTTGACGGAGAGCAGCCATTCCGTGACTTCCGAGCCCTCTTCGCCGAGGAGTTCGAAGTGTCGGATCGCGCAGCCGTTCGGCTCGCCATCTGCCAGACCAAGGTGACCAACCACGCGCCAGAACGGGCAACTCTCCCCGTCACACAACTCTCCGGGCTGACCGTGCGCGTGTTTCAGCCTGCAGATGTCCACGGTGTCCGCCCTCTCTTAGGGGCCGCTTGTCAGATTGTACAGAACGCGCGGCGCCGACGCCTCGGCTGAGGGTATACCTAACCCGTGGCGCCACTGCGAACCGCTTGGCGCTGTCGGCTTGCGGCACGACGGCTAGGAGCGAACCATGGACACGCTCGAACCCGACGGCTCGCCCACCGCGACGACTCCGAGCGGAGATCAGCTGGACGTGACGCCCAACAAGCTGGCCGATGAGACGTCGCCCTACCTGCTGCTTCACGCGAACGACCCGGTCGCATGGTATCCCTGGGGCGACGAGGCGTTCGAGCGGGCGCGTGCCGAGGACAAGCCGGTCTTCCTCTCGATCGGGTACGCCTCGTGCCATTGGTGCCACGTGATGCATCGCGAGTCCTTCTCGGACGTCAAGACGGCGGCGCTGCTGAACGAGGGCTTCGTGAGCGTCAAGGTCGATCGGGAGGAACGTCCCGACGTCGACGCCCTCTACATGGACTACGTTGTCGGGAGCACGGGGCACGGCGGCTGGCCGATGTCGGTGTTCGTGACTCCGGAGCGATTGCCGATCTTTGGCGGCACCTACTTCCCCAAGGAACAGCGAGGGCCGATTCCGGCCTTTCGTGACGTGCTGGTCGACGTCTCGAATGCGTACGCCAACGACCCAGTGGGCGTCCGACAGACGGCCGTGGAGTCGCGCGCGTTCCTGACCGAGCATGCGAGCAAGCGGCACTCCGGGCCGGTCGAGCGCGGAACTGTGGAACGCGCGGCCGATGTCATCGTCCAACTCGCCGATCCGACGAACGGCGGGTTCGGGAGGGAGCCCAAGTTCCCACAGGCGCCTCTGATCACCTTCCTGCTCGCGTACCATCGGGCCGCCGGAGACCCAGAAGCCGCTCACCAGGCCATCTCGGCCTTGAGAGCTATGATCCGGGGCGGCATCTACGATCACGCAGGGGGCGGCATGTGCCGCTACGCGGTCGATGGCGCATGGACGGTCCCCCACTTCGAGAAGATGCTCTACGACCAGGCGCTGCTCATCTCCAACCTCGCGGACGCGTACTCCGTCCGCCAGGACCCCGAGTTCGCGCATACGGCTCAGCAGACCGCCGCGTTCCTCGCGCGGGAGATGCGGGCGCCGGGCGGCGGCCTGATAGCGGCGATCTCGGCGGATGCGGACGGCGAAGAGGGAGCGGCGTACACCTGGACGTACGAGGAGATCGCGTCTGTCCTGGATCCGACGGAGCTGTCGCTCGCGGAGAAGCGACTCGGCGTCACGTGTGAGGGTCAGTTCGAGGGACGCGTCGTGCTGACTCGCCGAGACGGCAGGGGTGAGGACGCCGAGGAAGTCGACGCCGTGCTCCTGAAGCTACTTGCCTCGCGCTCCGATAAGCCCATCCCCGACGTCGACACAAAGGTCGTCGTGTCGTGGAACGCCCTGGCTGCTCGCGCGCTGATCGAAGCGGGCGTCGCCTTTCGCGACGGAGACCTGGCGCGCACTGGACTAGACCTGCTGAGGCTCCTGAAGGCACGAGCGGTCGATGGTGACGAGGTCGTGCACGTTCTCGACGATCCCTCGGTGGCCGATGTCCGCTTGATCGAGGACTACGCGCACCTGTGCGCCGGCTTCCTGACGGCGGCGGAGGCCGGACTCGACCGCGACGCACTCCCGTTCGCCGAGAAGGCGCATCGCGCGACGGTGTCGCGATTCCGCTCGGATTCCCTCTTGCTCATGACCTCGGCGAACACCGACCTCCCCGTGCGACCTCGCGAGCAGCAGGACCTACCCGTCCCCTCCGGCGCCGCGACAGCCATAGCCAACGCGCTCCGCCTTCATGCGCTCACCGGCGACGAGACACATCGCTCTTTCGCCGCAGCGACGCTGTCGACGTACTGGGCCGAGGTAGACTACGCCCCGACGCACCACGCCACGGTGCTGGCCGCGATGCTCGCATACCTGGAATCGGCGTGACGCCGGCTGCGGCTGCACGCGGCGACGCGAACACACTCCGCCTCCGCCTCGGGCGCGCGTTCCTGCTAGCCGCCGTCCTCCTCGCTCTCGGCATCTGGGCGTCAGGGTGTGCCCGGCGGACGTCCGAGCCGGAACCACCCAAGGTTGCCACCGAGACGCCACCCCCGGCCGCGGAGGAACCGACGCCGAGTCCCGCGCCCACGCTCGCGCCCGGCGAGTGGCCGAAGATCGACCTGGAGCTTCTGGCCGACGGTCTTGACCAGCCTCTGGACCTGACCCACGCCGGGGACGGAAGTGGACGTCTGTACGTCGCCGAGAAGACCGGCCGCATCAAGGTGATCGATAACGGCAAGGTGCTTCCCACCGCGTTCCTGGATATCTCGAAGCTGGTCAGCCGAGGCAGCGAACAGGGTCTGCTCGGACTTGCGTTCCCGGTGCCTCAGTCGGCCAGCATGGGCGGTACCGCGCCGCGGAGGCGCTTCTACGTGAACTACACGGATCGCAACGGCGACACGATCGTGGCGCGCTACGCGATCCGAGGCGACGGCAACGCCGACCCGGCCTCGGCCAAGACGGTCCTGAAGGTCTCGCAGCCCTATGCCAACCATAACGGTGGAGGCATCGCCTTCGGACCGGACGGCTACCTCTACATCGGGATGGGAGACGGAGGCAGCGGCGGCGACCCGCAGGGGAACGGCCAGAAGCTTGGCACGCTGCTCGGCAAGATGCTGCGCATCGACGTCGAGGGCTCGGGTGGCGCCGTGCCGAACACGTACCGAGTGCCGAGCGATAATCCCTTCACGAACACGAGAGGTGCGAAGCGGGAGATATGGGCGTACGGTCTGCGCAATCCGTGGCGCTTCTCGTTCGACCGGGTGACCGGGGACATGTGGATCGGGGACGTCGGCCAGAACGAGTGGGAAGAGATCGACCTTCTCCCCAGCGGGGTTGGCGGCAAGAACTTCGGATGGGCGCTGTTCGAGGGCGACCACCCCTACCCGCCACGTGCCAAGCGCTCCAAGCCCAAGGCGTATCTAGCGCCGGTCGTAGAGTACGGACACGACGCCGGTACGTCGGTGACCGGCGGGTTCATCTACCGAGGCTCCAGGTACCCGAACCTGCGAGGGATATACCTGTACGCGGACTTCACGACCGGCCGCATCTGGGGGCTCCGCCGCACGGGGGCCGCTTGGGAGAACAAGGAACTGGCGGACACCGACATGCTCGTCGCGTCCTTCGGCGAGGACGAGGACGGCACGCTCTACGTCTGCGACCTCGGCGGTGCCGTCTACCGCGTCACAGCACGCTGACTCGTCGCCCCATACGGCTTGTCATACGCTTTCTTTATCGATACACTGAGCGTAGTAGACAGGAGGCGTGCCATGGAAGCCGTCACGATTTCACCCAAGTACCAAGTGGTGATCCCCAAGGCGATTCGCGAACAGCTCAACCTGGTCCCGGGCCAGAAGGTCCAAGCCATCGCGTATGCGGGCCGGGTCGAGTTCATCCCGATCCGCCCTGCGCGCGAGATGCGCGGCATGCTACGCGGGCTGGACACCAGCTTCGAGCGCGAGCGTGAGGACCGCGTATGAACGTCGTCGACTCATCGGCATGGCTCGAGTACCTCGGCGACGGTCCGAACGCCTCGGACTTCGCCGTGGCCGTCGAGCAGCCGGACCGACTCGTCGTTCCATCCCTCACGTTGTTCGAGGTGTTCAAGAGGACGCAACAGATCTCAGACGAAGGCACTGCTCTTGAGGCCGTCGCGCTCATGATGCAGGGCGCAGTCGTCGACCTCAACGCGTCGCTTGCCGTCGATGCCGCGAGGCTGTCTCTTGAGACCGGGCTGGCCATGGCTGACTCGATCATCTACGCAACCGCTCAGTCGCGAGACGCTGTGTTGTGGACGCAAGACTCGCACTTCGATGGACTAGGGCGGGTGGAGTACCGCCCCAAGCGATAGCGAATGGCTAGCAAGCGCGGGCGCGAAGGCTGCGCCGCTGGTGAAGCGCAACCGTTAGGCCGAATCACGACGAGACCTAGACGCGTTGAAAGACCCCGCGCTCGCCCGGCCACGGAGCGACGAACTCGATCGTGCGCCGAGGACCCCTTACACCAGGGTGTCGCGCATCACGCCGAGGAACGTCTCGACATCGTCGGGGGTGGTGTCCCAAGAGGTCACCCACCGCACCTCCGATCGCCGCTCGTCCCACACGTAGAACGGGAACGCGACCTGAAGCGCGGCGATGTGCTCCGAGGGAATCTCGGCGAAGACCTCGTTGGCTTGTACCTTCTGGGTGATTCGCACGCCATCGATCCGGGCCGCGCCTTCAGCAAGCATGGCGGCCATGGAGTTGGCGTGACCCGCCGTCTCGAGCCACAGGCCGTCCTCAAGGAGGGCGATGAACTGACAGGCGACGTAGCGCATCTTGGAGGGCAGCTGCGCGCACTGCTTGCGCACGAACGCGAAGTCGGCGGAGGGTGCGTCTCCACTGTGGACGACCGCCTCGCCGAATGCCATCCCGTTCTTGGTACCTCCGAAGGAGAGCACGTCGACCCCGGCTTCCGTCGTGAACTCGGCGACAGGCACGCCCAAAGACGCGGCCGCGTTCGAGATTCTCGCCCCGTCCATGTGCAGCATCATCCCGTGCGCGTGCGCCACCGATGCCAGCTCTCGGACCTCACCGGGCGTGTAGACGGTCCCCAGCTCCGATACTTGCGAGATC
>JBBILP010000106.1:0-4909 GCA_037444885.1 Actinomycetota bacterium
CGGCACGCTGCAGATGGCGCTGACGGCGGCGGTCGTGGGAGCGGGCTCCTACGCCATGGGACGTGCGGCTGGAACCTCGATCTTCATCGGTTTCGTCGTTTCGCTCTCGAGCACGGCTGTGGTTCTGAAGATCCTGCAGGACCGCGGCGAGATCGAGAGTCCTCACGGGACAACCGTCCTCGGGACGCTTATCTACCAAGACATCGCGGTGGTACCCCTCATGCTCGCCGTACCCCTGTTCGGTGGATCGGCTGCGAACTCCACGCCGGTTCTCGATCTCGTGCTGCGCCTGGCGCTCGTTGTCGTGTTCGGCTACATCGCGTACAGGTGGGTGATCCCCGCGATCCTGCATCGCGCCGCCGCGACGCAGAGCAGCGAAGCGTTCCTGCTGACCATCGTCGTGACGTGTCTCGGCATCGCCCTGCTGACATCCAAGGCCGGTCTGTCACTCGCTCTCGGCGCCTTCCTCGCGGGGCTGATCATCAGTGAGTCCGAGTACAGCCATCAGGCTGTCGCCGTCGTCATGCCCTTCCGAGATGTGTTCACGAGCCTCTTCTTCGTCTCCGTCGGGATGTTGCTCGATCTCTCCTTCGTATCCGACCACATCCTGGAGGTAGCGGTGCTCACGGCGGGCGTGCTGCTGATCAAACCGCTCACCGCTTGGGTATCCGTCATGGCGCTTGGGTTCCCCCTGCGCACCGCCGTCCTGGCGGGGCTCGCGCTGGGGCAGATCGGCGAGTTCTCGTTCGTGCTGGCCAGCGCCGGACGTCAGGGCGGCCTGATCGACGACGCGCTCTTCCAGACGGTCTTGGCGGTCGCCGTCGGAAGCATGCTGCTGACCCCATTCATGATCCAGGCGTCCCCGAGGGTCGCGAGTCTCATCGCGGGCCTGCCGCTGCCCGGCGCGCTGAGGAACGGTCGCACAACGCGTCATCTCTCGGAGGAGCACACGCTCTCCCGCCACGTCGTCATCGCAGGCTTCGGCGTGACCGGGCGCAACGTCGCGGAGACCGCCGAGCGGGCCGACGTCCCGTACGCGGTCCTCGAGATGAACCCAGACACGGTGCGGGCGGAGCGCGCTCGCGGGGTACCCATCCACTACGGGGACGCCTCGCAGGAGAACGTGCTTCGGCACGTCTCCGTCGGCACGGCGATGTCGGTCGTGGTCGCGGTGAACGACCCGGCCGCGGCGCGCCGCATCACCGAGCTCTCGCGCAGGCTCGCGCCGGACGCGTTCGTGGTGGTGCGCACTCGCTACCTCCGGGAGGTCGACGCGCTCTACGAACTCGGCGCGGACGAAGTGGTCGCCGACGAACTCGAGGTCTCCATCGAGATATTCTCCCGAGTGCTCGGTCGCGCGCTGGTTCCGAGGGAGGAGATCGACCGTTTCGTGACCGAGACCCGCCGCGGTTGGCGAGAGATGGCCCGTTCGCTCTCACACGACTCGACTTCGTCCCACGATCTCCGCGTGGAGCTCCCCGATCTCCGCACCCGGAGTTTCCGCGTGCTCCCGGGCTCGCCATATGCCGACAAGACCATCGCCGAGATCGACTTGCGAGGCCGCTACAGGGTCACAGTCCTGGCGGTGAAGAAGCCGGACCGCACGGTGACCAATCCGCACGGCTCCACCCTCCTGCACGAGGGCGACGTTCTCTTCGTGATCGGACCGGAGGGCTGGGACCCCGATAGCGTGACCGCGCGGGCGGACGACTAGCTGGAGCGCGCGATCAAGGCCGCAAGGTCGTCGCGGGTGAACGTCCAGTCGAACGGAGCGGCGATCCGCGCGATCTGGTCGTTGCGCAGCCCCTCAGCTGCCATGAGCGCGATCCTGGCTCGCACCACGTCCCGATACGGCGACGTGTACTGCGCTGCCCGATCCTCCAATACCCGACGCTCTTCCTCGCTGAGTTCGATGACGTACGGGTTTCTTCTGGACACGGTACCCCTTGTCATTACGGAGGTGGTACCAAGTCCGAGGGGCGTGTCTTACGCGTTAGCACGTACGTTGCCGGGTACTAGCGGGACAGCATGGAAGCCCTGATTGCGTCGTTTGAGAGCGCAATCAGGCGATCTGCGTCAGCGGTCTCAGCCTCGCGAACCAGAGCGGTCAACGCCGGCCTAACGACCCTGTCTCTAACGTCCGCGGAGTCTGCGGACACGGGCCCACCCTGCACACTGCTGGCGATGGTGGCTGCAATGGATGCGACGACGAAGTACGCCAGCGGTTGTGCCGTAGTTGTCATCTTGCTGAGAGCGGCTGCTTGTATCGCCCAGAGCGATCTCTCGCTCAGGGGATCACTAAGCAGTCGTAGCAACTCGCTGGGCACGAATCTCTTCAGCCGAAACGCCAAGTTCCTCGGCGGTGAACACCGCTGTGAACTGGTAGCCCGCTGCCTCGAAGAGCTCTCGGGCACCCTGCTGCCGGTCGACAAGCGCAACCACTCGCACGACTTGGCACCCTCGCTCTTCCTCGACTGCATGGACCGCGTCCATGATCGAGCCCCCACTCGTGGCGACGTCGTCAACAATCACGACGCGCGCTCCGTTTGCCAGTGGCCCCTCGATCCTCTTCTTTCGCCCGTGCTTCTTCCGTTCCTTGCGCACGATGAAGGCCGTCTTCGGGCACCCAAGTTCATGCGACAACGTGGAAACGGCCGCGGAGATCGGATCGGCTCCCATGGTCAGGCCACCGATTGCGTCGTACTCATCAGCAGGCATGCTGTCTAGCAGGTGCCGAGCAAGGTAGTAGGCGCCGTCCGGCCGGAGTGTGACCATCTTGCCGTCGAAATAGAAACTGCTGGTCACACCGGATGCCAGAACTGTTGGCTCGTGCACGAGGGCCGACTGGACAAGCGGGCGCAGCAATTCGCGGAAATCCGACACGCGACTCTCCTTTGGGGTCCGCAAGAATGTAGTCATACTCTCATGCCCCGCCACTCGTGTCACCTACCTCCCCGTCGAGAACCTGTTCGATCCTCTCCTGCAGGAGCATCGCGGCAATCTTGCTCTCCGAACGTCGATAGTAAGGAAGATCGCGTCGCTTATTGAGCCTCGCAATCAATCCCTTCAGGTCCGGTCCGTCCGAGTCAGGGTAGACTGTGATGCGTGTTTCCATACCAACCTCTACGTCGCGTAGCCCTGTGTTGTACTGTGTCACACTGTAATCTACGTCAGTGTGCGGCACGCTGCAACACTCCACGGTTGGTCGAGCGCGTCTCGCGAACCACGTTGCCGGTCGCCGCGCGACGAGGGGCGCTCACTTGAGCGAACTTGCGAACGGGACGACTACGACTAGCTGGAGCGCGCGATCATTCCTTGGTGGCGGTGATCAGCGCGGTCATAGGGACCGTCAACAGTCGTCGTGTGCGGGCGAGCGCGAAGCCGGCCTCGGCCATCCACCGCCTCAGCTCGTCCTCGGGGTAGGTGCGCGTCCCACTCGTGAGGAAGAAGAGCAACTCGTTCATCCCGGCCGTTACGCTCAGATCCCCCGACGAGCCCTCGTGCTCGCCCTCTAGAACGACCAGCACGCCCCGGGAAGACAGGGCCTCGTGCGCGCGGCGAAGCACGATGCCGCACTCCTCGGGGGACAGGTTGTGCAAGACGTTGAAGAGGAGCACCACGTCGTATCCCTCCCCCCACGGCGCCTCGCGCGCGTCGCCTTCGCGAAACGTCACCCGCTCCGCCAGGCCCTCCTCGGCCATTACCGCGCGACCCAGGGCGCATGCCTCCGGCAGGTCGAGCACCTCGGCGGTCAGGCCGGGGGTGCGCCGGACGAAGGCCGCCGAGTACAGCCCGTGACCTCCGCCGACGTCGAGCAGCCGCTTCGCGCCCTGCGGGAGGCGCACCCTGCTGATCTCGGGCGCCGCGAAACGCGCGAAGGCGCCGAGTCCGCGCAAGTAGTGAGACCAGAACTCCTCGGAACGGCCCGCGTAGTGCAGGTTCTCGACACGACCGGTGCGGACGCTCTCGGTCATGGCGGAGAGCACGTCCCACAAGTCGTCGTAGAAGAGGACGGAGTCCTTGAGCGAGAACCGCGCGCTCGAGTTCAGCCATCGGGACGCGACTCGCCTGTTCGTGTAGCGCCCGTCGCGCCTGCGAACATAGCCGAAGCCGTTGAGGGCGTTCAGCAGCACCTCGCACCCGAAGGCATCGCACCCCAGGCGCTCGGCAACCTCTTCGGCGGACAGCTCGGTGCCCTCGAGCACTTCGAACACACCGAGGTGAGTCGCGGTGAGGATGCAGCGACTGGCGCCCATGCCCCAGTACCCCAGCACGAGCGGTGTCGGCACGACGCCGAGTCGCAGCAGCAGACGCTCGATGAGCCCCTCGCCGACAATCCCTAGTCGCATTCACCCTCCACCTTCTGGCGCGTCATCGCGTATATCGGCGGCCGACTGCGCGGGTGTGAGCGCGGAAGTCCTCACCAGAGACCGCCTTGCCGCCCTGTGAGGTACCGCACACGGGATGACCCAGGCCCTTCAGTCGCGGGGATCGCGCGCCGACACAACTACCACAGTCTTCCATGCGTTCGTACGAAGGAGTGAGGCGTATGAAACGGAGAGGAGCGGCCGCTTCGCTGGCATCGATCGTCCTGGCGTTTGCGCTGTTCGTATCGCCGGCGATCGCGGCTACAGGTGCGCGGCAGCAGGGCACCGCCCCTCTGGTGCCCTTCAACCTGGAGCTGACCGGTGACGTCTCCGGCGTTGAGATGAGCGGCGTCGCGGTGGCGGGCACGACCGCGTTCGTCGCGGGCTCCGCCGGACTTCGAACATTCGACATCACGGACCCATCGGCGCCCTCGGCATTGGCCACCCTACCCCTGGGCGCAAGCGCCTACGACGTTGTGGTATCGGGCACGTACGCATACGTGGCCGCGGGTTCGGCCGGACTGAAGGTCGTGGACGTCACG
>JBBILP010000107.1:0-4889 GCA_037444885.1 Actinomycetota bacterium
CCTACCTCCCAAGTCGACTCCGTCATCAGAGCGGCAGCGACAGAGCACCCTTATGAGGAGCCCGCGATATTCGTGTCCAACGGCGATCTGCGCCGAGGCGCGGCGGCTCTCGGAAGGATATGCAGGGTCCCGGAGGGCACCACGCTGGGGGATCTCGCACGACGTGCCGCCGACGAACTCGGTTGTTCACCTCGCTGCTGGGGTCGAGTCGACGAGCCGGTCGAGACGGCTGCGTGTGTTTCGGGTTCGGCGGGTTCGCTTGTGGGAAGCGCGTTGAGTGCCAAGGCTTCGATCCTTGTCGCCGGGGAAGTGCGGTATCATGACGCGACGATGGCGCTGGAGGCTGGCATGTCGGTTATCGAATTGGGTCATGACGCCTCTGAATGGCCGCTTGTGTCCGTTCTGGCCGAGGTCGCGAGATCCGTTGTGCCGAAGTCGTCGGATGTGGTCCAGGCCCTCTTCAGTCGGCGATGGTGGTCTCTCGGGGAGAAGTCATGACACCCGCACAAATGCTCCTCCGACTCCAAGACACCGACATCGTCGAGCTTCGCGCGCAACGCCAGATAGACGAGCTCCCGGAGAAGGCGGCTCTGGTCGAGCAGCGCAAGAAGGTACGCGACGTGTCCGAACTGAAGGCGAAGATCGACCGACTCATCCAACAGTACGAGCGGGACCTCGCTCGCCATGAGGACGAGTCCGCGCTGCTGGACAGCAAGATATCGTCCGAACAGACCAAGATCCTCTCGGGTTCGGTCAAAGACCCGCGCGAACTCCAGAACATCTCTCGCGAGCTAGACGGCCTGAAGCGGCGTCGCGACAAACTGGATTCTGAGACCCTCGCACTCATGGAGAAGGTCGAGCATGCCGGCGGGCAGCGGGAGAAGGTCGCCGCGGCCCTGGAGCAGGCCACCGCGAAGGGAGCCGAGCTCACGGAGGCGCTCATGACGCGCGGCGCCGCGCTTCAGCGCGAAGTCGACGCGGCGCGAGTGGAGCGCGAGCGGGTCTGCCGAGAGCTGGATCCGGTTCTGGCGAAGCAGTACGAGACCGCTCGCCAGACCAAGGCCGGACTTGGAGTCGGTCGCCTCGAAGGCGACAGGTGCTCCGCTTGCCGAGTGGCCCTTCCCGCCGACAAGGCGCAGTCCCTGCGCGAGGGCAAGCCGGACGTAGGCGTGTGCCCGATGTGCAAGCGCGTGCTCGTGATCCGGGTTCCGGAGGCCTGAATGGCGCGTATGACCGTGCGTACGGACGGGGGAGCGAGGGGCAATCCCGGGCCGGCGGCCGCAGCCTACATCGTTGAGGACGAATCAGCACAGGCCGTCGGCAGCGGCAGCAGGTGTCTCGGCGACACGACGAACAACGTTGCCGAGTATCAAGCGGTCATCGACGGTCTTGAGGCCGCGCTCGAGTTGGGCGCGTCGCACGTCCTGCTGCTTGCCGACAGCGAGCTGGTCGTACGCCAGCTCAACGGAGAGTACAAGGTCAAGCACCCCAACATACGTCCGCTCTTCGCCAAGGCGACAGGCTTGCTCGACCGTCTCGATGGTTGGGAAGCCGTTCATGTTCGGCGCGATCAAAATGCCGCTGTAGACGCTCTTGTCAACGAGGCGCTGGACGCCGGGAGCGGACCGAGCGGGTGTCTCGAAGCGCCCCAGCAGACCCTCTTTCCGTGAGCCGAGAGGATTGCGGGTTGTACCAGCTGACGATCAAAGAGCACTTCGATGCGGCGCATTCACTGCCCGGCTACCCAGGCGAGTGCCGCGAGCTGCACGGTCACACCTGGGACGTCGAGGTTACGGTCGAGGGGGAGCATCTCGATGAGATCGGCATCGTCTACGACTTCAAGACGTTGAAGGCGGACGTGCGGTCGGTACTCGGTGTCTTCGACCACAAGCACCTGAACGACGTGGCGCCCTTCGACGAGATCCCTCCGACCGCGGAGCACTTGGCGCGGACCATCTTCGAACAGCTTGCCGACCGCGTAGCGCCGGTTGTCCGAGTCGTGGAAGTCGCGGTCTGGGAATCACCGATCGCCAAGCTCGTCTACAGGCCCTAGAGCCGAGCGACGCGCGCGGGAAGCGTGCCCGGAATAGAGGTGTCCCAAGAAACCTTGCCCGCGCCGTCTCTAGTCGCCAGCTTCCCGTTTCACACCCTTGAGGTTCCCACGGCGATTGGGCCAACTCGCGCTGTGCCCGACCACTAGAGCGCCTCTCCGGCAGCTACTGGTACGCTGGTTTTCAAGACTCGCTCGACCCGACTTCTTGGGACAACTGTCACGTTACAGGTACCCTCTAGGGCGGTCAATAGCTTTTTCGAGGTTTTCCTGACTTCCTGCCGAACGGTATGGTTGTCGTACCCAACGGTGCCACACACCAGCGCAGCGGGGCTGATACCGTTCGTCACTCAACAAAGCCTATCGGAAGCGTATGACTTAGCGTAAACTAACCGTGAGAGCATTCATCACCGGCGTGTTCCTGCTTGCGCGAACGTTCTGAACGAGGGAGATCGCATATGCCGAGCGCGACTATGGAGGAGTACCTCGAGGCGATCTACAAGCTCGCCGAGGAGGGTAGCGTACGACCCTCACAGATCGCCGAGACATTGTCCGTGTCGCAGCCGACGGTCACCGCGACGCTCAAGCGCCTCAAGGCGCAAGGTCTGGTCACGCGACCAGACAACGCTGTCGCGCTCACCAGCGCCGGGCGTCGTCAGGCGCTCGACATCATTCGGCGACATCGCCTTGCCGAGCGTCTCCTTGTAGACGTCTTGGGGCTGTCGTGGGATGAAGTCCACGAGGAAGCGTGCCGACTGGAGCACGCGCTCTCACCCAGAATCCAGCGGGCGCTGGAGGAGTACCTCGAACAGCCCGACGTGTGCCCGCACGGCCACCCGATTCCTTCAGAGTCAGGTGAGATCGCGGTCGTAGCCGGAACGCCCTTGAGCTCACATGCGGCCGGGGAATCCGTCGAGGTGCTGCGCGTCGCCGAGGGTGACGACGAGCTTCTGACGTACCTCGCGTCCCTCGGGCTCTTTCCCGGTACGGAAGTCGAGATCATGGAGGTCGCGCCCTTCAAAGGTCCTCTGCTGGTCGACGTCGGTGGTTCGCGATATGCGATCGGTAGGGAAGTGGCCACGAAGATCGTGGTGCGGCCGCTGGCGAAGGGCTAGTCCGCTATCGCTATGGGCGGCCATTGCTCACAGCAGGATGACGTCCCTGACCTCGGGGATGACACCCATTTGCACGTCCCGTTCGACGAAGACAATCGTCCCCAGCGCCTCGTCGCCCTAGCCGGCAACCCGAACGTCGGGAAGTCCACTCTCTTCAACGCGATCACCGGTCGGGAGGTACTGACCGCGCACTACCCGGGCAAGACGGCATGCGTGAACTTGGGCGACACGCTCCTCGGCGAGCAGGCCGTTACCGTTGCGGACCTACCGGGGGTATACGCTCTTCACGGAGAGGCCGACGATCAGGTCACGGTACGCAAGACCCTCCTAGAGTCACCGCCGGATGCGGTCCTCATCGTGATGGATTCGACGAACGTCGCTCGCAACGTGTACCTCGCGCTCCAACTGTTGGACCTCGGACTCCCCTGCGTGATCGCGCTCAATCTGGCTGACGAAGCCACACGTCTTGGCCTGAACATCGACCACAACCGGCTGGCCGAGCTGCTGGGCGTCCCGGCGCTACCGGTCGTGGCCACGCAAGGTACGGGCGTCGAGGAGGTCTTGGATCTCGCACTCGCGGTTGCGCGCGGAGGGAGACGCGAGCCCCTTCATCGCTACGGCGACCGCTTTGAAGCGGCGCTTGCGCCCGTGACGCGCGCGTGCAAGGCGCTACGGGAACGTCCTTGGAGTCTCGGCGCACGCTCGCTCGCTCTTGCCTTGGTTGAGGGCAGCGCCAGCGCCGAACGGGAGACCGCGTCCTTGCCCGGAGGCGAGGAAGTCATGCGGGTCCTCGAAGGCTGTCGCAGCATGCTCGCCACGTCGGGGGACGAAGCCAGCGTATCCATAGCTCGCGAACGCTATGGGGCCGCGGGGTTGATCTCCGAGCAAACCGTCGAGCGCGGTGACCCGTCGAAGCCTCTACTCGGAGCGAGGGTCTGGGCTTGGACGACCTTCGCGGTGACGGGCGTCCCCATCCTTGTGGCGGTCCTGGCCGCGGTTTTCGGCTTCCTCTTCTTCGTCGGGGACTTCCTTGCCCGAGCTGTTTCATCCACCTGGCAGGCCGTCGCCTCTCCATTAGTGCGCATAGCGGTCGAGAGAGTCCTCGGCGAGGGCGTGGCGGGGAGGACGGCCCTTTGGGGACTGGATGCGGGTATCGAAGCGTCCCTTGCGATTGGAATCCCCTACATCCTGACCTTCTACGTGCTTCTGTCTCTGCTCGAGGACACGGGATACCTCAATTCCGTCGCGTTCCTCGCGGATCGCGCGCTGCATCGAGTCGGCTTGCACGGACGTGCCATCATCCCGCTCGTCGCGGCGGCTGGATGCAACGTGCCCGCGATTATCGCCACGCGTTCATTGCCGACAGCGCGCGAGCGGACCATCGCCGCTGCCCTCGCGACCACCGTGCCGTGCAGCGCTCGCACCGCTGTAGTCCTTGGCGCCGTCGCACACTACATCGGCTGGGGTCCAGCGGCGGGCGTGTTCGGCGTGACCTTCCTCGTGACGGTCGGCATCGGCATCGCCCTTGACCGCCTGCTTCCGGGACATTCGACGGGAATGGTCATGGAGATGTTCCCGTTTCGGAAACCTTCACTGAGGGCGGTCTTTAGGAAGGCCTGGACGCACTTCAGGGAGTTCCTCCTGGTGGCCACCCCCATAGTGATCGTCGGCAGCGTCATCCTCGGTGGACTCTACGAATCGGGCCTGCTGTGGAATCTGACCGC
>JBBILP010000108.1:0-4869 GCA_037444885.1 Actinomycetota bacterium
CGCCAGGCGGAGGTCCGCCGCGAGCGGAAACGCTTCGTCCGATGAGAGCGCTGCGGCCACCGACGACAGGACCGCCCACTCGGCAGGTTCGAGCGACAGCTCCTCCGAGTAGGTCGCGTCTGCGTCGAGAGAATACGCCTCCGCGCCGTCTCCCTCGGTGACCACGATGGCAAGTCCCGCCGCGCGGAGGTCGTCCTTGTCGCGCTCGAACATGCGAATGAACGCGGAGTCGGACTGCACTTCCGGATATCCGGCCACACGGGAGCGGCACTCCTCGGCCGTGACAGGGGTGCGCGATGCCGCGAGGAAGAGGGCCAAGTTCACCAGGCGCTCAAGCGCGTCTGTCAAAGCGGAACCCCTCCGTCCGAGGCTGATCGCGAAGCGGATTCGCCTCGCGTAGGCGATTCTAGCGCACGCCACGCCCCGGGGCTCGAGCGCCAAGCACCCGGAGCGTCGGCGGTATCCTCGCTCGGACAAATGAAAACGAGGCACGGGGGGGACGTGCCTCGTTTTCTACTCGAGCGGGCGCTCCCACGTCTGAGGGGGGAGGAGGGACGTGGTCGCCCGGCTCGCCTATATGTTAGCAACCCATATGCCACATTGCGCAAACTGAACGGTCAATCGCAGGGAGGGGCCACGGGCGAGATCGAACTGACGGGGGCCGAGCGGCTCTCGGTCTTGCGCTACGCCCCGCGCGCGGTAGAAAGTTGGCAGAAAGCACGACGCACCATCGACCCCAAGGGGAGCCGTGGAGGACAACGCGGTCACATCGGAGAGACCCAAGACGATGAAGGCGGAAGACCGCACGCGCGCGCGGTTCGTCGCTTGGGCACTCATCATCGTCGCGGTGACCTCCCTTGTGATCGCGGCGGTGCTGACGTCCGCGCTTCTCGGCAAGCGAGCGGTCGCCAAGGACCGGCTGCTTCGAGCGGTCGAGCTCATCGAGACCGCGGACGGTGCGATGTTGGAGGCCGATGACGTCGTGCAGGCGCCGGTCACCCCGGAGCTTGCCGATAGGGCGCGAAGCGCCGCAAAGGGCCTCGATTCGGCCGAGGACGACCTGCTGGAAGCCAGCGAGCTACTAGAGTCGGCGATGGGCGACCTCGGCGGGCAAGACTCCGATGTCGCGACCGAGCTCGGCGGTGCCATCGAGACGCGCGTGTCGCTTCTCGACAAAGCGCGCGAGATCCTCGCCGTCGATCTGGCGGCGTCAAGCGCGCTAGGTCCCTCGTCCGAGGGCTGGGAGCTCGTACTGAAAGCCGAGAAGTCGATCGATCAAGCGGTCGAGCGGTACAACAAGCACACCAAGACAAGCGTCCAGGCATCACGCAAGCTGGCGACGGGCGCAAAGACGGACCTTGAGCGCGCGTCTGCGCTCTTCAGCGAGGCCGCGACAGCGTTTCCCGAGGCCAAGATCAGTCGCTACGTGCGCTACTGCGAACTCAAGCTGAAGCTGGTGGGAACGGCCCTGAAGATAAACTCGTTGTGGCTGTCGAACAAGGTCACTGAAGCCAACAAGCTAGTCGCGACGTACAACACCCAGGACAAGGAGACGGCGGCAGAGGCCAAGAAGCTGCCGGAATCTCCGTCAGCGCTGATCGCGGATACGTACGAGGCGCTCACGTCCGAGCGAGCCGACCAGTACTTCGCGATAAGGGCACGTGTCAGGGAGGCCGACGAGCGCGTAAGGCGCGCATCAGAGTGAGGAGACGGACATGTCGGGAGAGATCTGGTCTCACTGGGGCTGGCCGCTAGCCACCGCGGTCCTCGGCTACGTCTTCACGGCGCTCCTCGTCATGCAGTGGTTCGAGAGACGCAAGCCTCACCAGCTGGCGTGGGCGCTCGGGTTCCTGTTCTACTCGGTGGCGGCCACCATGGAGTCCCTCTCCGAGTGGCGCGGGGCCTGGGATCCCGCCGTCTATCGCGTGTACATCGTCCTCGCCGCGTCCCTCGTCGGGTTCCTCGGCCTGGGAACCCTGTACCTCATCACCAAGAAGCGCATCTGGGGGAACCTGTATCTCGCGTTCAACCTGGCGTGCTTGGCGATCTTCGCGTACGGCGTGGCTGTCGTCGATCTCGACCTGGCCAAGCTGAGCCAGCCGGGCATCACCATCGGAGGGGCGGGGCTCGGTACGGGAGGCAGCTTCCCGAGGATCATGTCGCTGCCATTCAACATCCCCGGCTCGCTCCTTCTGCTCGGCGGCTCGGCGCTCTCGATCGTGCGGTTCTGGGGCAAGCGCGAGTACAGATACCGAGTGCACGCGAACGCGCTGATCATCCTAGGCACGCTGGTGATCGCCGGCGCGGGGAGCATGGCGCGCGCCGGGATGACCGCAGGACTGTACCCCGCCGAGATGGTCGCCTCGGCCTTGCTGCTTTGGGGATTCCTGCTGGCAGGAACGTTGGAGAAGGGCGCGACCGCAGTGAAGACGCGCCTCGCCGAGCAGCGAGAGTCCTCGCCCTAGCTTTCTTCGTAGCCTGAGCCGAGGCGGGCGAGAGCGCCCACGTCCTTCACGAGCACGGTTCGACCGCGCACCTCGAGCACAGAGTCATCGCGCAAGCGTGCAAACGCGCGCGAGAGGGTTTCGGGCACGGTTCCCAGCGCCGAGGCGAGCTCCGCCTTGGTCATGCCGATGTCGACCGAAAGGCCGGCGGGCGTCGCCGTTCCGACCTCAAGGGAGCGGTTGAAGAGGAAGCGGGCCAGACGCGAGGGGACGTCGGAAGCGAACCCGGTCACCATGCTCGTGAGCTCGACGACTTTGTGCGCCAGATCGACGATCACGTCGCGAGCCACGTCGGACTCTTGAGCGATCAGCGCGAACGCCTCCTTGCGATGAATCCACGCGATCGTGACCGGAGTGGACGCCTCCACGTTGGCGGGATACCGCGAACCCGACAGCGCGGCGGCGGGCAGCAGCGATTCCCCCGCGCTCACGGTCTCGAATGCCATCGTCCGGCCATCGGCCGCGGCGTGGTAGACGCGAGCCTTGCCGACCACGACGATGCCCAGGCGTTCGGCGGCCTCGCCTTGCGCCGCGAGCAATGCGCCGCGAGGCTCGTCCCTCACGGTCGCGCTCTCGGCAAGGCGCTGGACGACCTCGTCGCTGGCGCGCCGCCACAGCCTACAGCGGCGAATCGCTTCGAGAACGTCAGGTCGGATGTATGTCATCTCGGCGCCCCTTCGAAGACGTACCTGGCGTGCACTCGTATTTCCTAGCGTTTCTCTCAAGATTCTTACCGGACTTGATGCACGTCAAGGAATGCAGCCCACCTGACGCGTAGCGTGTCGGGTACGGCGAGTAATCGGCATCCGGAGGGAGGCCGCCAAGTGAGCACCAAGTTCGAGGAGAAGGTCGCAGACCCGGCGGTGTCCCACGACATCCACGTGCTCGGCAAGTTCGCCGAGATCTACTGCAAGGCGCACCATCGTGACGCTGGCCGAGATCGTCTCGACAGTCAGGGCGTGCGGCTGGGCGCGTATGGCCGACGGGCGCCGCGTGTTTGCCCCGAGTGCGCCTCTCTGCTGGCCTACGGCGAGAAGCGAAGGGCGCTTTGCCCCTTCGACCCGAAGCCGCAGTGCAAGAACTGCGAGACCCACTGCTACCGGCCCGACATGCGTCAGCAGATGCGCGACGTGATGCGATATGGAGGGCCGAGAGCCGCCTTCCACGGCATGGCGATCGACGCGGTCAAGCACAAGCTGGATAGGCCCTGGGCGGCCCACAAGGAAGCGACCGGACGATAGTCCGGACAAGAGAGCTGACGGAGGTAGACAGGATGACCACCACAGTGACCAGGCAGATCGTGCGCATCGATGAGGATCTCTGCAACGGATGCGGGCTTTGCGTGACACCTTGCGCCGAGGGCGCGATACAGCTCATCGACGGAAAGGCCAAGGTCGTGCGCGAAGAGCTCTGCGATGGTGCGGGATTCTGCCTTGGCGTGTGCCCGACCGGAGCGCTCACCATTGAGACGCGGGAGGCAGTCCCCTTCGATCACCACGCGGTGGACGAGCACGTGGCCGCGATTCCCAAGACCTACATCGCGCAGGAGTGCTACCGCTGCGGGGCCACCGAGGATGCGCGCCCCCTGATGCCAGTGCGAACAGAGGGCAAGAGCACCTGGGTCTGCACGCGGTGTCTGCCTGCGCTGATTCACGGCTAGCCCGACGAACGAGCCCAATCGGAGCCAACCGTCTAGTCCTCACGATGCGGTACCCGTCACGACACGCCTGGCGTGACGGGTACCGCGTGGGGCCGACGCGAGCTTCGTTCGGCAAGACGCTATCAATCACAACCAGAGAGGAAGCCGATGTTCTGTAACCAGTGCGAGCAAGTCGCGGGCGGGGTCGCCTGCACCGTTTCGGGGATGTGCGGCAAGGACGAAGGCACGGCCGCGCTCCAGGATCTCCTGATCAGAGCGCTCAGGGGCGTAGCGGTCGTCGCCGTGGAGGCGGACAAGACCGCCCCCGCCGGCCTTGCGACGGGTCGCTTTGTGTCCGAGGCTCTGTTTTCGACGCTGACCAACGTCGACTTCGACCCCGACACGGTGGCGGCAAGGATCGACGCCGCAGTCCGCGAGCGCGAGGTGTTGAAGGCGCGAGTGGCTGACGCGACGGGCCAGACGCACTGGCCCGACCCCATCGCCAACCTCACCTTTCCCCCAACGGTCGAGCGCAAGATCGCCGAGGAAGAGGAGCTCGGGAGCCCTTGGGACACCGCGCGGGACGAAGACGTCCGCTCGCTCCAGCAGACGGCACTCTACGGCTTGAAGGGGCTTGCGGCGTACGCGTATCACGCCGCGGTTCTCGGCCAGGAGGACCCTGCGGTCTACTCCTTCATCTACCGAGTGCTCGCGGCGATTTCGGAC
>JBBILP010000109.1:0-4854 GCA_037444885.1 Actinomycetota bacterium
AGCCCGGCTCTCGCTACCGCCTCCTCGACGTAGTCCTCCTCCGCATCCACGAACACGCCGACTCGCGCCACGAAGGGCGGCACATCGCGAAGAATCGCCGCGGCCTCGGGAATCGAGACGGCGCGGGGGCTATCGGCGAAAAGGATGACGCCCACCGCGTCCGCTCCGGCCTGCACGGCGGTCACGGCGTCGTCGGTGCTCGTGATCCCGCAGACCTTCACCCTCGTCCTCGCGGAGTGAACGCTCACCCTACCTCCTCGTCGTGTCCGCCGCTCGGTCGTTCGCGACGGCAGACCGATCCGGCCGTCGATACCGCGACGGGTACGCCGTGTCCTCGGACGCCGAACGCACCCGCCGCGCGAACCGACGCTCCTAGTCCTCTACGTGCGTGCCCGCCGCGTAGTCGTAATCGACAAGGTCGCCCGACATGTACGCCTCGTACGCGCTCAGATCGAAGTGTCCGTGGCCCGAGAGGTTGAAGAGCACGACCTTGTCTTCTCCCGCGTCGCGAGCCGCGAGCGCTTCGTCGATCGCCACTCGGATAGCATGCGACGACTCCGGCGCCGGCAAGATGCCCTCTGCGCGCGCGAACTGCACAGCTGCATCGAAGCAAGCTACCTGGTGCACGGCCACTGCCTCTATCTCGCCGCTCTTCACCAGGTTGCACAGCGTCGGCGCGTCTCCGTGGTAGCGAAGGCCGCCCGCGTGGATGCCCGCTGGTACGAAGTCATGCCCCAGCGTATACATCATCATGAGCGGCGTCATCTTGGCTTCGTCACCGTGATCGTAGCGATACTCGCCCGCGGTAAGCGTCGGGCAAGCCTTCGGCTCGACGCCCACCAGCCGTGTCTTGGTCAGCCCTTGCTTGCGGCGGTAGTAGTAGGGGTACGCGATTCCAGCGAAGTTGGAGCCGCCGCCGACGCAACCGATGACGACGTCGGGCTCCACCTCGGCCATCGTCATCTGCTTGATGGCCTCCTCGCCGATTATCGTCTGGTGCAGGCATACGTGGTTCAGCACCGAGCCGAGCGAGTAGTGGGTGTCTTCCCGCGTGGCGGCGACCTCTACCGCCTCGGATATCGCGATGCCGAGCGATCCCGTGGAATCCGGGTCCTTCTCCAGCACGTGACGCCCGGCGTTGGTCAGATTCGAGGGCGACGCGTGGACCGTGGCGCCGTAGGTCTCCATGAGGATCCTGCGGTACGGCTTCTGCTTGTACGACACCTTGACCATGAAGACCTCGATGTCGATGCCGAACAGGGCACCCGCGATCGACAACGCCGAGCCCCATTGCCCCGCGCCGGTCTCCGTGGAGATCTTGGTGATTCCGGCTTGCTTGTTGTAGTACGCCTGCGGTATCGCCGTGTTGGGTTTGTGCGAGCCGGCTGGGCTTACGCCCTCGTACTTGTAGAAGATCTTGACCCCCTCGGGCAGGCCGAGATTGCGCTCGAGCTGCCGCGCACGGTGCAGGGGCGAGGGTCGATACGTCTTGTAGACGTCGATGACCGCGCCTGGGATGTCGATGTAGCGTTCACCCGACACCTCCTGCATGATCAGATCCATCGGGAACAGAGGCGCGAGCGCCTCGGGTCCGATGGGATTGCCGTCTGGCCCCAATGGCGGGTCGAGCGGCGTGGGAAGGTCCGGCAGCACGTTGTACCAGGCCGTCGGCATGTCCCTTTCGTCGAGCACGAACCGAGTTCTGTCTGACATCTTTCGCCTCCCTTACCTTTCCGTTCACTTCATCCTTGAGCGTTCCCCAAACCCCGAGCCGACCCAGGTCGGCTTCCTTTCACGAACGTCCAGCGCCACGTCGCGGAACGTCCGTCAGGTCCTTGAGTACTTCTTCAGGAGACGCCGCGCGCATGAGCGACTCCCCGATCAGCACGGCGTGCGCCCCCGCGCCCGCGGCCGCCTCCACCTGCTCTCGCGAGCGAACACCGCTCTCGGCGACGACCACCAACCCGTGAAAAGCCGCCATCTCTACGACCACGAGCGCCCCGGCCACATCCACGCTGAGATCACGCAGATTGCGGCTGTTGACGCCAACCACCCGCGCGCCCGCTTCGAGCGCGGTCTGAAACTCGGCCTCATCGTGGACCTCGACGAGCGCTTCGAGCCCGAGTGTCTCCGCGGTCAGCAGGTATTCGGAAACGTGCTCTCCGAGCACGCTGACCATCAGCAGGATCGCGTCCGCCCCATGCCCACGAGCCACGTAGAGCTGAACGGGGTCGACCACGAAGTCCTTGCACAGCACGGGGAGGTCGACGGCTCCCGCCACGTTGGAGAGGTCAACGAACGAGCCACCGAACGACTCCGGCTCCGTCAGCACCGAGACCGCCGCCGCGCCCCCCCGCTCGTAGCGCAGCGCCTGCTTCGCCGCGTCCGCTCCCGGCGCGATCGAGCCGACCGACGGCGACGCCTTCTTGACCTCGGCGATCACTCCGACGTTGCGCCTCCACGCGAGCGCGGCCTCGAACTCACGCGACTCACGGCCCGCGCTCGCGAGATGCTCCCGCTCGGCGGCGTCCATGTCGCCCCACTCGGCGGCGACCCTCGCCTTGCGGCGAGCGATTATGTCGGCGAGGAAGTCCACCACGCGCGTCACCCGACACCCTCCGTCTTGGCCTCGGCAGCCGCCTTCGCGTCCGCTCGCTCGCCGAGCCGTCGGCTCACGTCCACGAGCGCGTGCAGGGCCGCGAGCGCGGCACCGGAGTCAATCGACTCCCTCGCGCGAGCGACTCCCTCGGCCAGGTCGGCGGCCTTCTCGGCGGCAAGCAGCGCGACCGCCGCGTTGAGCACCACGACCTCCCTCCTAGCCCCGACTTCACCCTCCAGCACACCGCGGGTTATCGCCGCGTTGGTCTGCGCGTCTCCGCCCGCGAGCTGCTCCACCGGAACGCGCGCGATCCCGACCTGCTCCGGTGTCACCTCGAAAGCGCGCACCGCGCCCTCCGCGTACTCTGCTACGGTTGTCGGCCCCGAGACCGAGACCTCGTCCATCCCGGGGTGACCGTGCACGACCAGCACTCGCTCGGCCCCGAGCCTGCCGGCGACCTCGGCGAGTATCGGCACCAGGGACTCGTCGTACACTCCCAGCAGCTGGCGTCTCGCGCCCGCGGGATTCGTCAGCGGTCCGAGCACGTTGAAGACCGTCCGGATCGCGATCTCCCGCCGAGGTCCTGCGGCGTGTCGCATCGAAGAGTGCAGCGCTTGCGCGAAGAGGAAGCCGACTCCGGCCTCGTCAACGCAGCGGGCCATGTCCTCGGGAGACAGGTCGATTCTGACTCCGAGCGCTTCCAGCACGTCCGCGCTGCCGCTTGCCGAGGACACGGCGCGATTGCCGTGCTTGGCGATGGGCACTCCGGCACCCGCGACAACGAACGCCGTGGTAGTCGAGATGTTGAAGGTGTTCAGCCCGTCTCCGCCCGTACCGCACGTGTCGATGTAGCCGGAAACCGCCGGGCGCACCGCCGTGGCCCGCTCGCGCATGGCGCGCGCGAAACCGGTGATCTCGTCGGCGGTCTCGCCTTTCACTCGCATCGCCGTGACGAGCGACGCGATCTGCGCCGAGGTAGCCTCTCCGTCCATGATGGCGCCCATCACCTCGGACGCCGCCTCCTCCGAGAGGTCCTCGCCGCCCACCACCGCGCGGATGGCCGACACGACCGCCTCGCGACTGGCGGGAACCGCGCTCTCGGCATTGGCGGGCGCGACAGGGGGCGCCGTGGTCGCCTCGGCTTCCTCAGCGGGCAGCTCCCCGCACACTCGGAGGAAGTTCGACAGCACCTTCACGCCGTCCGGCGTGAGCACCGACTCGGGATGGAACTGCACGCCGAACAGCGGTAGTTCGCGGTGCCGGAGAGCCATGACGATTCCGTCGTCCGTGCGCGCGGTCACCTCAAGGGTGGCCGGAACCGAGTCGGGCTCCACCACCAGCGAGTGGTAGCGCGTCGCTGTGAACGGCGATGGTACGTCGGCGAGCACGCCCAGACCCGCATGGTGGACGTCCGCTGTCTTCCCGTGCACGGGCTCTGGACCGCGCGTAACCCGTCCGCCGAATACCTCGGCGATGCACTGATGGCCGAGGCAGACGCCCAAGGTCGGCACGCGGCGCTCCCCGGCCATCCGAATCACGTCGCGTGATATGCCCGCGTCATCCGGAGTGCCCGGACCAGGTGAGATCACTACCCCGGTAGGCGCCAGCGCGAGAGCGTCCTCGGCCGAGATGACGTCGTTGCGCTCCACGCGCACGGCTGCGCCCAGGGCCGACAGAAGCTGGACGAGGTTGTAGGTGAACGAGTCGTAGTTGTCGATGACCAGAATCATCGTCCCACCCCGATCTCGCGCGCGTTCTCGTTGCGCATCCCGACCGCCAGCTCCAGCGCCCGGTGAAGCGCCCTGGCCTTGTGCAGGCACTCCTCGTGCTCCCGCGACGGATCGGAGTCGGCTACGATTCCGGCGCCCGATTGGATGTAGACCCTTCCGTTCGCGATCACGAACGTCCGGATCGTGATGCACATGTCCATCGCGCCATCGAGCCCGAAGTAGCCCACCGTGCCCGCGTATGGGCCTCTGGCTGCGGGCTCGAGGTCTCGGATGATCTCCATCGCGCGAATCTTGGGAGCTCCGGTCACCGTGCCCGCCGGGAACGTGGCGCGCAGCGCATCGAAGGCGCCCTTGTCGGCGGAAAGCGTGCCGGTCACGTTGCTCACTATGTGCATGACATGGCTGTAGTACTCGACCTCCATGAGCTCGTCCACCCGGACGGTACCGGGGTCGCACACTCGCCCGAGGTCGTTCCTGCCGAGGTCAACCAGCATCACGTGCTCGGCGCGCTCCTTCTCGTCCGCG
>JBBILP010000110.1:0-4784 GCA_037444885.1 Actinomycetota bacterium
CCGTCGGCCTGCTGCTGGAGATAGGCAACCGTGCCAACAACGCGGTCCTCGAGGAGGACGTCGACGGCCAATGGGTGGTCGAGGGCAGCCCCACCGACGGCGCCCTGCTGGCGATCGCCGGGAAGGTGGGCTTGCCGGCCCGTGGCGACGCCGAAAGAGTCGCGGAGATTCCGCTCTCGAGCTCGTTCAAGTACATGGCGACGCTCGATGTGGTCCCGCGCGGCAGGCGACTGCACGTCAAGGGCGCCGCCGAACGGGTACTCGGCTTCTGCGAGCACATACTCATAGGCGAGGAGGTGGTCGAGCTTACAGCCGAACACCGCGACGCGATCCGCGACGCGCAGCTCGCGTTCGCCGATGCAGCCCTGCGCGTGGTCGCCGGCGCGTACAAGGAGATGCCTGCTGACGCGAGCCGTGCCGAGCGCGGTGATGCGGAGAGCGGCTGCATCTTCGTGGGCTTCTGGGGCCTCATGGACCCTCCCCGTCCGGAAGCAGCTACGGCCGTGAGCGCGGCGCAGCGGGCCGGCATCACGGTGAAGATGATCACCGGAGACCACGCCGCGACCGGAGCGGCCATCGCACGGCGTGTGGGCATCCTCGCGCCCGACGCCCCCGAGGCGGCGGTCGTCACGGGCGCCGAGGTCGATGCCATGCCCGATGGCGAGCTGGAGTCCCGCGTGCGCGAGATCGCGGTGTTCTCACGGGTCGAACCACGCCACAAGCCGCGAATCATAGAGGCGTTGCAGCGCCTAGGCGAAACCGTCTCGATGACGGGAGACGGTGTCAACGACGCCCCTGCCCTCAAGCGTGCGGACATCGGTGTGGCGATGGGAATCACCGGGACCGAGGTCTCCAAGGAGGCTGCGGACATGGTGCTTGCCGACGATAACTTCGCAACCATCGTCTCGGCCGTCGAGGAGGGGCGCGTCATCTACGGGAACCTGCAGCGCGTCGTGGCATTCCTCATTATGGTGGCGCTCGGACAGGTGCTTGCGATCGCCGTGAGTCAGATCGTGGGCTGGCCGCTTCCCATCACGCCGGTCATGGTGCTGTGGGCGAACCTCGTCGTGGCGAGCACGCTCACCATTCCGCTCGGCATCGAGCCGAAGCATGAGGACGTGTTGAGTCTTGCACCACGTTCCCCCTCCGAAGGCATCATCAACCGGCGATCGCTGTGGAGGATCATCACGGGATCGCTGCTCAAGGCGGTGGGCATGCTGGGCGTCTTCGGCTACTTCATGCAGAGCTCGGGCGTCGCTCAGGCCCAGGCCATCGCTTTCACGACCCTCGTGGCATTCGAATGGGCGCAGGCGATAGGTTCGCGCTCGTGGAACACGCCGGTCCGTGCGCTCGGAGTGTTCACGAACAGGAGTCTGATAGCCGGACTGGCGACCGGAGCGGTGCTTCAGTGGATCGCCGTTTCGAGTGTCGCAGCCGAACAGATCCTGGGCATCGAGCCCCTGGGGCCGACCGAGTGGCTGGTCGCCCTTGCAGTTGGGTCTACCGGTATGTTGCTCTCCTCGGTGATGACCGCGATCGAACGGCGACGCGCGGCGAGGTAAGAACCATCAGCAAGCATTCGGCATAGCATAATCGCGACCCGAGCCTGTCAGCAGGCGTCTGCCTGAACGGAGGGCACGTGCCGGAAGCACCCCGGATCGACACAGTGCTGGAAGCGGTGGCCTCAGGGGCACCGTGCCCTATGTGGTGCTCTTCGCCCTGGTCTTCGCGGAGTCGCTGCTCCTTCTCGCGCCGTTCATGCCGGGCAACTCACTCATCTTCGCCGCCGGCACGCTGGCCGGAACCGGAGATCCTCAGATGCGGGTGCTCATGCCGCTCTTTTTGCCGCGCTGATCGTGGGTGACGGGATCAACTACGCGTTCGGCCGCCTCTTCGGGGAGACTCTCATCCGCCGGGAGCGGTTCGTTGACCGCGACCGACTGGCGCGGGCCTGCGCTCTGCTCGATCGCTACGGCGGTATCATGATCGCGCTCCCCCGCTTCATCCTGCTGTTCCGCGCGATCGTTCCGTTCACCGCGGGATCCCTCGGCATGAAGCAGACCACCTACGGCGCTGCGCCCGGCGCTGAGCGTGGTGAACGGTGAGCTTGTGGAGGTGACTCCGGCGCTCATCGCGGGCTGACTGCTAGGATTGAGGGGATGGGGCAGAGAGCTTCGTACGCCACGTCCCGGCGCGCCAGCCTGCGGAGCACGAGCTCACGGTTGCCAACACGAGGCCCGCGAGCGCGAACTTGCGAATCCCAGCCGTGACTCCCACCCTCGGATCCGAAAGGCCCTGGGCGGACATGTCGCCGCGCTCGATCCCTGCGGACTTCGATAATTCCGTGGAGACTACGTCGCGTCTCCCAGGTGGAAGCCCTCGTGCAGGGCCGACACGGCTGGCTCCACGTCGGCCTCCGCGACGAGCACGGAGATCGTCGTGTGGCTGTCGGCCGTCTGAAGGACGCTCACCCCGGCCTCGGAAAGACACTCGGCTACGCGAGCCATCACGCCGGGCACACCGTGCATGCCCGCGCCCACGAGCGTGACCTTCGCCAGCCCCGGCACCTCCTCGTGAGGGAGGCCCACCTCGGCAAGCGCCTCGCGCACCGTCCCCAGCGCCGAGGAGGCGACGGTGAACTCGAGCGTCTCGCGCATAGGCGTGAACATGTCGAGCGACACGCAGGCGTCAGCCATCGCGCGGTACACCTTCGCTTGCGCGTGCATGTGCGCGGGCGAGCCCTCGGGCGCCATGAGGCCGACGCGGACGCGCGCGATGTCACGGACGTGCGAGACGGCCGTCGCCACCGCGGAGGGTGTGTATGCGGACATGTCGACGACGAGCGTCCCGGGGTGGTCAGAGAACGTGTTGCGCACGCGGACGGCAAGACCGCTGGCCAGCGCGAGGTCGGCCGCCGGGCCATGTACGACGCGAGCGCCGTAGCGCGCCATCTGCGACAGCTCGTCGGACCGGATGCTCTCAAGGACGATCGCGTCGGGCTGCAGGCGCGGGTCGGCGCTCATCACGCCGTCCACGTCCGTGTAGATGTCCACCGACTCGGCGGCGAGTGCGACCCCGAGCGCGCAAGCGGTCGTATCCGAGCCGCCTCGGCCGAGCGTGGTCACGCGGCCGTCCTCCGACAGGCCCTGGAATCCGGCAACCACGGGCACGGTGCTGCCCTCAAGGACGCCGAGCAGCGCGTCGACGTGCACTTGCGTCACGGAAGCCTTGCCGAACACCCCATCCGTGCATATTCCGGCTTCGGCTCCCGAAAGCGCGGTTGCCGCTATTCCGGCCGCCCGCAGCTCGTGCGCGACGAGCACCGCCGAGATCACCTCACCAGTGGCGGCGAGCAGGTCGCGCTCGCGGTCGTCGGCGGGTAGGTCGCCGAGCAGCCCGAGCAGCGTGTCGGTGGCGTACGGTGCGCCGACCCGCCCCATCGCCGAGACGACGACGACCGGAGCCCTGCCCTCGGCGAGCTCGGCGCTGACGCGCCGGGCGATAGCGTGCCGTCCGGCCGGCTCGCCTACCGACGTGCCGCCGAACTTCATCACGACGACCGGACCCAGCTCCCCGGTCGCCTCGGGACGATCGCTCACGCTACTCCTCGTCCAGCAGTCGCTCCAGGCCGACCACCAGCCCCGAGAGCGCGCCGACCTTGCGGATCGCGAGGACGACGCCTGGCATGAAGCTCGTGCGGTCGATCGAGTCGTGCCGGATCGTGAGCGTCTGTCCCTGGCCGCCGAAGATGACCTCCTGGTGCGCGACGAGTCCCGGTAGCCGGACGGAGTGGATCTGCACGTCGGCCGCGGCGCCGCCACGGGCGCCGCTGACGACCTCCGTCTCCCTGCCCGGCGTCACCGGTATCTCCTTGCGCGCCGTCGCGATCAGCTTGGCGGTCCGCAGCGCGGTCCCGGAGGGAGCGTCGGCCTTGCGGTCGTGGTGGAGCTCCACGATCTCGACGTGCGGCATGTACTGCGCGGCGTAGGTCGCGAAGCGCATCATGAGTACGGCCCCGACGGCGAAGTTGGGCGCCACGAACAGACACGTGTCCGGAGGCGCCATGAACGCCAGTCGGCCGAGGGTCTCCTCGGGCAGTCCGGTCGTGCCGACCACGCAGTCGACGCCGGCGGCGAGCGCGATGCGCAGGTTGCCCTCGACGGACGTCGGTTGCGTGAAGTCGACCATGACGTCGGGCGACGTCTCCATGATCGCTTCGGCGAGATCCGGACGGCATACGAACTCGCCGCCCTGGCCGTCGTCGGCCTCCTGGCCAGCCGCGAACGTGTCCACGGCCGCCACCACCTGCATGTCCGGCTGAGCGGAGACGGCCTTGACGACCTCGCGGCCCATCCTCCCGCAGCCACCGCATACCAATACCTTGATCATCGCCCCTCAGATCCCTTCGGTGTCAAAGCCGCTGGCCTCGTCGCAGCCGCCCTCGCATCGCATGCCGCCCGGGCGGCCTCGGCGAAAGAGCGCGCTCTCAGTGTGTCAACCGCGCCAGGTCGTCCTCGGACAGCGGCCCGATCGTGGCCAGCACGCGCCCGCCGCCGAGCAGCTCGTGCGCGACTCGCGAGACGGCCTCCGAGTCGACCGCCTCTATGCGCTCGACCAGCTCATCGAGAGAGAGCAGCTCGCCGTGCGTGACCTCACTCTTGCCGAGGCGCGTCATGCGGTTGCGCGTGCTCTCCAAGCCGAGCACGAGGTGACCCTTGATGCTCTCCTTCGCTCGATGCAGCTCGTCGGCGGTTACGCCGTTCTCGAGCACCTTGTCCACCTCC
>JBBILP010000111.1:0-4768 GCA_037444885.1 Actinomycetota bacterium
CTGATGTACGACTCGAGGTTCACTCTGCCTCCTACACGTCATCCCGCAGGCGGATTGCCGAACCCAAACAGCGTACGCGCAAACGCGAGCGCTTTCCACGCCGCGAGTGCGCGGGGGAAGCATCTCACCGCAGCGCTTCTTCCTTCACCGTGGCGACATAGGGCAGGTTCCGGTACCGACCGCGAAGATCGAGTCCGTAGCCGACGAGGAACTCGTCCGGTACTCGGAAGCCACGATAAGCGATCGGCAGGTCGATCAGGCGCCTGGCGTCCTTGTCGAGCAGGACGCACACCTCAAGACTCGCCGGCTGGCGAGCCCTCAGCACGCCGAGTAGGTAGTGCAACGTGAGCCCCGTGTCGATGATGTCCTCCACGACCAGCACGCTCTGTCCGGCTATCGGGTCGTCGAGATCCTTCGTGATCCGAACGGCACCGCCCGCGGTCGGTTGCCCGTATGCCGAGATCGCCATGAAGTCCATCGTGCAATCCAGAGGGATGTCGCGACAGAGGTCGGCCAGAAAGATCAGACCGCCGCGGAGCACGGTGATGAGCCTCGGTGGACGTCCGGAGTAGTCCTGCGCTATCCGCGATCCGAGCTCCCGCACCCTTTCTTGGATCTGCGTGGCGGGAATCAGGACATTCCCGACGGAGTCCGGGGCTCGCTCGGGGGACGCGGGGGCTCCGCTCACCCGCGATCATCCTCCGCCGACCGGGGATGCAACCCTCCGCCGTCGGCGTGCGCCCTCTCCTCGAAAGGAATACCGAACTTCAGAAGCAGGTGGCGGAAGTCCTTCTGGTAGAGGACTTTGATGCGCACGTCCGGATACAGCTCGCGCAACCGCCTTACCTTCCGGTTCTTCTTCGTGACGAGCTTCTGGCTCATAGTTGTGAGCTCGACGTACAGATCCAGGTCGGGCAAGTAGAAGTCGGGGGCGAACGACGCGATCACATTGCCGACGCGGTCCCATTCGATGGGAAATGATACAGGCTCGTACTCCCATCGGATCCTGTAGAAGTCCAGAATCCGCGCCGCCACCCTCTCGCTCGGGTGGGCGAACTCGATGGACGCGACCGCATCCGACGTGGGCAGGTCGCAGGGCTCTTCTAGCGGCAGGTCGCTCATTCCCCTATCAGCCGACGTCCTCGAACTCGCCGGTCACAGCACGGCGCAGCAGCTGGCGCTTCAGTTCGTCCATGAGTCCGGTCAGCTCGGACAGTGCGTCAACCAGCTTCTGCCGGGTTTCGGGGGTGCGATGCCTGAACGCCGGCGTAAGTATCTGCGAAAAGAAAGCCGCTTCACGCTCCGCGAAGTTCACGTACATGCGCAGATGGCGAGGTTCGACGCCGAAGCGCCTGAGATCCCAACACGTGTGCGCGACCCCGACATCCCCGCGCGTAAGCTCTTCCCCGTCCTCTCCCGCAACCGGCTCGATCAGTCCGAACTCGGAGAGCTCTTTCAGGAAACTCACGGGGAGGCCGAGGACGTTCGGCGCGTCGTCGACGCGGACCATCTGGGTGTCTTCGAAGGGCAACGCCACACTTTCCGCGCGCGCGGCTGGTGCCGCGTCCTTGAGTTCCGAGGGCATTCTACCCTTGTCGAAATCGCGCAACCTCTCCCTGATGACCGCGAGCGGAAGGAAGTGCTCTCGCTGAAGTCTCAGGACGAGTTCGACTCTGGCGACGTCGACATCGCTGAACTTGCGATATCCCCCCGCCGTGCGATCCGGCGCAATCAGTCCCTCTTCCTCCAAGAACCTGACCTTCGAGATCGAGAGATCGGGGTAGATCGCGGAAAGCGCCTCGACCACCTCGCCGATAGTCTTGTACTCCCTCTTCGCCGCCGTCATCTTTCCCCCCCGCCGGCCAAGAAAAGCATCTGGAACGTACCGATCTGGAGGATGTCGCCCGACTTCAGAACGGCCGCATCCACGCGCACTCCGTTGACGTAGGTTCCATTCAGGGAACCTCTGTCCTCGACTGACACGACGCCTTCGCCGAGCCTGAGAACAGCGTGTCGGCGAGAGACAGTGACATCGTTCAGGAAGATGTCTCGCTCGGGATCACGACCGACCGTGAGTTCGGGGCGGTCCACGTAGAAGCGCTCGCCTACCTCGGGACCCTTCTGCACGACGAGCACCAGCCCCTCGGCGCGCTCAACGTCGATGGGCGATTGGCTTTCCGGCACCGACACCGGGGCGAACGACTCGGTGGCGCCGCTTAGGCGCAGGCCGCATATCTCGCAGGAGTCGTCGGTTTCGGCGACCTTCGCGCCGCAGCTCGGACACTCAGTCATCGGCACCGCCTCCGCGCCAGCCCTACTGTATTCCTAGCCGCCGAATCCGAATTCGCGACGCTTGAACGACTCCGAGATCTGCTGCTCGAGAGCGGTCGCGACCTCCGGGTTCTCCAACACGTGAGCAAGCTTCTCCTCGCTCAGACGGTTCTTCACATACGGGTCCTTCAGTGCCTCCGTCAACCGCCGTCCGTTGTTGACCTCGCGGATCACGTACTCGACTACGCGCTCCTCGACGGCGTCCGTTGCCAGATCATCCATGAACGCGCGCAGCTTCTCCGCGATGCTCGACACGTCACGTCCTCCTTGCGGTTGTCGGTTCCAGCTCGTACTGCGGACGGTCAGTCCTCGTCCTCTCCCTCGAGCAATGCCGCGACATCGACGTCGGACACGCCTCGAAGGTCTCTCGCCAGGATGTGAATCAACCGGTCGATGTCGGCGCCGGAGATGACGTCCGCGCCGCTCTCCTGTTCGCCCTTGAGCCTCCTGACCAGCTCGGCTCGCAGGATATCTATCTTCCCGTGGAGCACGCGGCGCTTGTAGCTCAGCCGCAGCTCCTCTTCGGACAAATCGGACAGCAACTCCCTCAGCTCTTCATTGGTCTTCTCACCGAGGTTGAGCAGCGCATCGTCGATACGCTCGCCGTTCGCGCTCATCGCCCCTCCACTTCGTTGACTTGGTGACCGCGTGGCGGTCCTACCTATTGTAGCAAACCTGCAGGTCGCCAAAGGCTCTCGACGTCAAGTTCATGGTTATGCATATGCCCCAGCTGTCAACAACGCCGAGACCGCGTGGCGACCAGATCTTCTCGCCCGCTCACAAGCGCCTCGGGTGCCAACTGGAGCGCTTCCGCGCGCTCCTCGGCGGATAGTCCGAGGTGCTCGAAGCTCACGCCCAGCTGCTCGCTCATCCCATCCACAAGCGCCTGCGCGATCGTCTCCTCGTCGCTTCGAGTGCCTCTGAGGCTTTCCAGGGTGGCCGTACCGCGCGCCAGGTCGTCGCGCCCTGCCGCCGACAGCCTGAAGACCCTTGACTCACGATCGACGTCGCGGCTGCGCACTATCGAGCCGTGCTGAAGGCACTGACCCCGTAGCCAGACTTGCGCGCTACCCGAGAGCTTCGCGTCCCCGGCGGACAAGTCCGCTTGCGTCGAGTGCAGGTAGCACGCTCCGCTCCGGCTATGAGCGGCGCTCCTTCTCGCCAGGGTCGCCTGGACGCCGAGGCGCGCATAGGCGACCAAGAGTGCGCGCGAGATAAGTCGATAGCTTCGCGCGATGCTCGTGGGGATGCCGTCGGCGGAGCCCGCCAGAACGGCGTAAGTCAACTCGTCGTCGTGCAGGACGCCTCGGCCGCCGGTGGCTCGGCGCACCACGTCGATGCCGGAGTCGGCGCAGTACTCAAGATCCACGTCGTCCGCTGACTGAAACCTGCCGAGCGACACGGTCGGCTTGCTCCATGCGTACAGCCGCAAGGTGGGCGGACATGCGCCCCGCGAACGAGAGAGAAGAACGGCCCGGTCGACGGCCATATTCCAGGCTCCGTCACCGGGCCGATCGATAATCAGTCGCCATGTCTTCGACACGTGGGACTCCGAGCGCGCTCGGCTCACCCCTCCTCGGAGACGAACTCCTCGTACTCCTCGGCGGAGAGCAGTTCGTCAACTTGTGACGCGTCCGACATCGACACCTTGACCATCCAGCCCTCGCCGTAGGGATCCTCGTTCACGGTCTCGGGAGCGTCCGACAGACCGTCGTTTACCTCGAGCACCTCGCCGCTAACGGGCGCGTACAGCTCCGACACCGACTTGACCGATTCGATCTCGCCGAACACCTCTCCAGCGACCAACTCGTCGCCGACCGAGGGTAGGTCGACGTAGACGACCTCGCCAAGCTGGTCCTGAGCGAAGTGCGTGATCCCGATGACGGCGGTCTCACCGTCAACGCGCGCCCAGGTGTGCTCCTTGTCGTAGCTCAGGTTCTTCGGGTGCATCCTCCGTGACTCCTCTCACCTCGGCCGCGCTCGCGAGCCTCCCCTTACGAACGGAAGCGGGGCGAGTTCGATCGTCGTGCCCGCATCCGCCACTTCCAACGCGATTCCGTCCGCGAAACCGCCCGTGCTCTTTGCGACATACGCCAGACCTATACCCGTTCCGAGCGAAGGCGACAAGACGGCGTCTGCCACCATACCGACGGCCTGTCCATCACGCAACAACGCTGCGCCTACCTTTGGAGGAGCTCCCCTCCACGTGAATCCCGCGAGTAGGCCCTGCTCGACACCGTTCGGGCCGCTCAAGTCGGCAAGACGTCCGAACGGCGGCACACCCGACTCTACGCGAAGGACCTCGGCCGACCTCATGCCGCACGGCGTCACCTCGGCGAAGCTCAGTAGCGCCCGCCAGAGCCCCGAAGTGTGATCCGCGGCGCACAGCAGCTCAACGCCGTCCTCACCGCCGAGATGGCTTCTCATCATCAGACAC
>JBBILP010000112.1:0-4695 GCA_037444885.1 Actinomycetota bacterium
CGCCTCCGGTATCGGACCGAGCGCAGGTAGTCGTCGCGAGGCATCCGCGATCAGGCCTTCTCGCCGATCAATCTCGCGGCGATGGCGATCGCGGTCTCGGCATCATCCGCCGAGAGGAGCAGCCCCTCCTGCTCGTAGGAGCGAAAAGCGCCGCCCAAAGGGAAGTCGAGCGCTATGACGGGCCGGCGCGACTTCAGGGCGAGGCTGATCTCGGACAGAGTGCCCGCGCCGCCACGCAAGGCGATCACGACTCGACTCGATAGCACGTTCACGTAGTTGCGGGCGTCGTTGAGGCCGGTGACGATCGGGATGTCGACGTGCGGCGACATACGAGTGGTGTCGCAATCCGGCAGTATGCCGATGACGAGTCCTCCGGCTTCGGCGGCGCCACGCGCGGATTCGTCCATGACGCCAGCGCTGCGTCCTCCGTTGAGGAGCACCCAACCACGGTCGGCGACCAGCCGCCCGAGTTCGTAGGCGTGGCGCAAGGTGGTGGTTTCGACGTCGGCTCCGCCCATCACGCCGATGACCGTGCGCATACGACCCCTTTCTCCCAGCCTGTTATAGCACGAGGCGGGGCCTCCGAGCCGGTGGGAGCCGATTCCGGCGGCGACGCTGCGGATCAGGAGGTTCTCGGCGATGGCGATTAGTCGGCGCGGTAGAAACATGCAGCTCAACTTGGTATCGCAATTGCTTAAGTAAGATTATGATTGTCTCAAGCCGACACCTGTGCGGACGGCGTAAGGGGCGGTAATGGTACGCAAGGAAGTGTGCGCGAACTGCAAGGGCAACAAGTTCGTGCCCGTGGCCTGCTCCAGTGGCTCGAAGAAGATCATGAAGTGCCCGAGCTGCAACGGACAGGGATACAAGATCGGCATCGTTCGCTAGTCTCCGACCGCGCGGACTCGCCGCGGCGCTTCGTCGTCAACCGGTCGAAATGCGAGGGCCCCGCGAGCGCGGGGTCCTTGTCGTATCAGAAGTGGCGCGCCCTGAGGGATTCGAACCCCCGACGTCCTGATTCGTAGTCAGGCCCTCTATCCAGCTGAGGTAAGGGCGCGCGGCCCCGTCCGGGGCTTGAGTATCCTGCCATCGGCAGGGGGCTATGTCAAATGGCGGAGAGTGAGGGATTCGAACCCTCGAAGGGGGATTATGCCCCCTTACTCGCTTAGCAGGCGAGCGCCTTCAACCGACTCGGCCAACTCTCCGTTCGCCCTCATCAGACGACGCGGGGATGATTCTAGCACGCACGCGGCGGCACGCGATGACGATCTCCGCGCGCGAGCGCGCGTGGCGGAGGGGGTGGGATTCGAACCCACGAGGCCTCTCGGCCTGCTGGTTTTCAAGACCAGTGCAATCATCCACTCTGCCACCCCTCCCGAGCGCGGCCCAACGAGTCTAGCACCGTGGCGGAGCTTCGCGCAGCCGCGTGTTGTAGCATGAGCGCATGTACGACGAGCACATGAACTCGGATGAGACGTACATGCGCTTCGCGCTCGAGGAAGCGAGGCGCGCGGCGGACATCGGCGAGGTGCCCATCGGCGCGGTGGTGGTGTGCGAGGGGGCTGTGGTGTCTCGTGCCCACAACAGGCGCGAGATCGACCGCGACCCCACCTCCCATGCCGAGCTGACCGCGATCCGAGAGGCCGCCGTCCGACTGGGTCGCTGGCGTCTCGCGGACTGCACCGTGTATGCGACCCTGGAGCCGTGTCCGATGTGCGCGGGAGCGATGCACCAGGCACGTATCGGGCGGCTCGTCTACGCCGCGCCCGACCCCAAGGCGGGAGCGGCGGGCACGCTCTACGACCTCTCCAGCGACGACCGTCTGAACCACCGGTTCTCGGTCACCTCGGGCGTTCTGGCCGAGGAGAGCAGCGAGCTCCTGAGGGAGTTCTTCGAGGCGCTGCGGTCGAAATGATGTGCTACCAGCCCTTTCGCGCTTCGGAATATGTGCCGATTACCGTGAGTAACATGATGTAGTCTTATCGCGGGACGAGTTGGCGGACCGGGAGCGTGTCCCGCGGCTCGTGCTCGCCTGGAGGCGATAGCGAATGAAGGCGCGATCACTGCTGCTCGCAACGCTCGTCGCATGGACCGCGACGCCGCGCCTCGCGCTCGCCGCGTCGAGCGAGATCTCCGTGCTGGACGTCGGTGTAGGCGCCATCAGTCTCGTGCTGGCCGTCGTGCTCCTCATCGACGTGATCGCCCTGCGCAAAGTGGCCGACGGCGCAGCCATCGCGGAGAACCTCGCATACGTCATGTTCGGCGTCATATGCTTGGCGACGTCGGTGCTACTCGGCTGGCTTGCCCGGTTCCCGCCGGAGGGCATGTCGGTGGAGCAGGTCAGGCTCGGCTCCGAGCTGTTGGTGCTGGCGTCCATGGCGTTCTTCGCGATCTACACTTTCCGCTTGAAGCAGTCACTCATGCGCTTGCTCAAGGCACTCACGACCGAACTCGACAGGGCCACCGACAGCGCGGGCGATACTCGCGCTGAGGGCCGAGAAGGGTGACGTAGTGGCCAACGCGCTCGCAGAGCGTATCGAGGAGGTCCTGCGGCCCGTCATCGGGACCGTGTTGGCCACGGTATCGGTCGACGTGGAGACGAAGCGCATCGGCAAGTCGCCCGATACCGTCGGGCGCGAAGACCTACCCGTCATCTCGGAGAACCTCGTCAACGCGCTGCGTCTGGTGGTCGGCCAGGACCTCGCGCAGGCAGCGGCGCGAAAGGTCGCCGAACTCGACTAGCGCGGCTTGGCGGCGCCCGGAAGGGTCTGTCGCACGGCGGTGAGCTCGGCCCACGGATCGGAAGAGAGACCCGCCAGTCGCTCGGGAACGCTCGCGACCGTCATCCTCGAGGGATCGAGTGCGGGATCGAGTTCCTCCCAGAAGATCGGAGTGGCCACCGGCGCGCCATGGCGCGCGCGAGTAGAGTACGGCGCAACCGCGGTGGCCTCGCGCGCGTTCCGAACGTAGTCCACGAACACCTTGCCGGGCCGTAGCGCTTTCGACATCTTCGCCGTGTAGCGGTCCGGCGCCGAGGTGGCCATCCCCTCTGCGATCGAGCGCGCGAAAGCCCGTGCCTCGGTCCACCCAGTTCGGCGCGTGATCGGGGCCACGACGTGCAGTCCCTTGCCCCCGGTCGTCTTCAGGAAGGAACGCAGTCCGAGCGAGTCCAGACGCTCCCGCACGTCCAGCGCGGCACGCGCAACGTCGGCCCAATCGACTCCCGGGCCGGGATCGAGATCCCAGATGAGGCGATCCGGCTGCTCGACGTCCTCGATGCGGGAGCCCCACAGGTGAATCTCCAGCGTCCCCATCTGCACGAGCGCGAGAAGGCCCTCCAGCGAGTCGATGTAGGCGAAGACGGCGCTGCCGGCCTTCACGGGTACCTCGAGCCGCCGCACCGCTGAAGGGAACGCGTCCTCGACGTGCTTCTGGTAGAAGCAGGCGCCCTCCGAGCCCTGCGGGCATCTCATGAGCGTGAGAAGACGCCCTTCGACATGAGGCAGCATCCATTCGGCGACGGCCGCGTAGTACTCGGCGAGCTTGCGCTTCGTCAACCCGACACCCGCGTAGAGCACCTTGTCGGGATGGGTGAGCCGTACCTTGCCGAGACCCTGGGGATGCGCTGCCCGCGATGCCGCAGGCGACGCCTCGCTCGGGCTAGGCGGCGCCCCCTCGCTCGGGCCAGTCGGTGGCTCGACCACGACCTCTCGGGGGCTCTTGTCCTCCCGCAGACCACGGAACACCGGCTGACGCAGGAGACCTCCATCGGTCCATTCGACGAAGGACACCTCGACCACGAGCTCCGGGTGTGTCCACGTGAGATCTCTGGCGGCCGACCCCGAAGGCGGATTCGCGAACGGCGGCGTCTCCCTTCGCAGACCCTTCAGTCGGGCTTGCAGGTCGCGCAACGTCCGCTCCGGGAAACCGCTGCCGACTCGGCCGACGTAGAGCAGCGAATCGGCATCGTACGCACCGAGCAGGAGAGCGCCGAAGCCGGTTCGCGCTCCCGAGGGGCGGGTGAAGCCCCCAACCACGAACTCCTGGCGCTTGAGGCACTTCGACTTCAGCCAATCCCGGTTGCGACCGGGATAGTGCGGGCGATCGGCGCGCTTGGAGACGACGCCCTCGAGGGCGTACGTGCATGCCGCGCGCCTGAACTGCTCGCCAAGCCCGATCACGTGGTCGACGTAGCGGAGCGGGGCTTCGGCAGGCAGTTGGCTCAGTAGCCGGGCCAGGGCACCCTTCCTCTCGAGCAGAGGAGCAGCGCGCAGGTCGTAGCCGTCGAGGTAGAGAAGGTCGAAGACCATGTACGTGAGCGGCCCGCCCTCGGAGAGAGCGCGTCGCAGGGCACCGAAGTCAGACGCGCCCTGACGGTCTAGGGAGACCACCTCGCCGTCGAGGACCGCGGATCGCGCGCCGATCGACTCGATCGCGGATGCGAGCGCGCCGAAGCGGTCGGTCCAATCGGCGCCGTTTCGCGTCAGCATGCGGGCTTCGCCGTCCACAAGGATGGATCGGACTCGGTAACCGTCGAGCTTGATCTCGTGCAACCACTCGTCGCCCTCGGGCGCCGTCGCTACGCCCACCGCGAGCTGGAAGTCGATCCCACGAGGCAGCGCGACGCGCTTGGCGTCCCGGACCGAGGAAGCGTCGATCGCGCGAGGTGTGCGCCTCGGTTCTGGGGCCGGAGTC
>JBBILP010000113.1:0-4672 GCA_037444885.1 Actinomycetota bacterium
GGATGGGCCGCGTTGCATCGCGCGACGGGTCACGGAGGAAGTGAGAGACATGCGCAAGCTGTTGTCAGCGCTCCTGGTCGTGCTCATGACGCTCGTGTTCGTGATGCCGAACGCGGCGCTCGCGGCCAAGGGCGGCCAAGGCAAGGGGAAGGGTCAGGCGGCGAGCGCCTCGGCTGCCGACAAGGACGCGGCCAAGGCCGAGCGGCAGGCCGCGAAAGAGGCGAACCGCGCTCTCAGGGAAGAGCAGAAGGCCGCCCGAAAGGGCGCTCAAAGCCAGGAGACGGACGCCGACGAGACTGACGATGTCGACGACGGCGACGGCGACGTGGTGGATGAGCCGGCTCCCGAGAAGCTAACGGGAATCGCAAACGCGCTCTCGCGCATCCAGCGCAATTTGGCGCGCGCGCAGGAGAAGGTAGACGCGGGTACCAAGAAGCAGCTGCCTCCTGGGCTGGTTCGCGTCATGGAGAAGTTCATGGCGTGGCTCGGCGTCGTTCCGGAGCCGGATCCCGTCGATGACGGGGAGCCCCCAGTGGTCGACCCCGGCGATGAGACGCCAGGCGACGAGACACCCGGCGATGAGACGCCAGGCGACGAGACGCCGCCCGATCCGACCGACCCCATGCCGGGGGATGAGCCCGTAGTCCCAGACGCCTAGAGCACTACTACTCAAGCGAGGTCAGGGGTCCGCGCGAGTACGTCTCGCGTGGGCCCCTTCTCTGCTGCGCTCGGCTGCGTTCATGCTATCGTTGTTCGGGGTTCGTTCGCGACACTGCGACCTGCGTTCGTGCCGAAACGAGTTCTTGGACGCTTGAGGGGTGCTCTCTACCGGATGACTAGTTCCTACCGCGTGTCCGAAGGAGAGCCGAGTTCCTCGGCGGTGCGGCCAGCCTACGCGGGGGTGACGGGCCTCATCGCGTGGCTGATCATTCTCGCCACGGCCGTCGGCGTATTCGCGTATCCGCGACTTCTGCTCGGCACGGTAGTCATCTACGTCGGGTATCTGCTGTGCCGCACCGTGGTGACCGTCGTCTTCAACGCGGTCGGCACGCTGAGGGCGCGAGCCTGGACGGCGCGGGATTGGGCCGCGGAGCCGATTACCGTAGGTCCTGACGGTCTGCTCTCCTCGGAGGTCCATCACATCGTGATGGTGCCGAACTACCGCGAACCGGAGACGGTGCTTCGGCGTACGCTGACGGCATTGGCCGAGCAGAACTGCGCCAGAGAGCGACTGACCGTCGTGCTTGCGATGGAGCAGAAGGAGGAGAGCGCCCAGCTCAAGGCGGCGGCTCTGTCGCGCGAGTTCGAGGGCAGCTTCGCTCGCCTTCTCGTCACGATGCACCCGGCCGGGCTGCCGGGAGAGACACCGGGCAAGGGCTCGAACGAAGCCTGGGCGTCACGAGAGGCGCGGCGAGCCGTGGTCGATGAGGGCGGCGTGCCGATCGAATGCGTGACGATCACCTCGTGCGACGCCGATTCGCGATTGCACCCGAGCTACCTGGCCGCACTGGAGCGGCACTTCGCGGCCTCGCCGCATCGGTACTCGCGATTCTGGCAGGCCCCTATCCTCTACCACAACAACATCTGGGAGGTCCCGGGGCCGGTCAGGTTCATCGCGTACTTCAGTCACGCGCTGCAGATGTCCGAACTCGCGAATCCGCTCTACAGACCGATGCCGATCAGTACGTACTCGCTCGCTCTTGCGCTCGCCGAGAGGGCCGACTACTGGGATCCGGCCATCATCTCCGAGGACTGGAACATGTACCTGCGGTGCATGCTCGCCAACGGCGGCGACCTGCGCCTGACGCCCATCTTCCTGCCCACTTCGGCGGACGCCACCGATGGTGAGACCCCGTTTCGCGCCTTGGTCAACAGATACCATCAGACGCTGCGCCACGCCTGGGGTGCGGAGGACGCTGGGTACCTGATACGCGAGTGGCCCCGCGCACGGGACGTGCCCGCGCTCACGAAAGGGCTTCGGCTGGCCCAGGTGATACACGACCATCTGCTGCGAAGCGTCTCGTGGTTCCTGCTGCTCGCGGGGTCGGTGTTGACGGGCACCATGCACAGCTCCGGCGCGATGACGCTAGTCGCGTACGGCCAGTTCCCACTGGCGTTGCGGGTCCTGTACGCGGCGGGATCGGTAGCCATGGTGGCTCTGGTCGCCACCGAGTTCTTCCGCTATCCACCTCCGGACCGCCGTTCCATACCCAAGCATCTCATGCTCACGGTGATCACGTGGGTTACGATGCCGTTCTTCTCGTTCGTGCTCGGCACGCTACCGGCGCTGACGGCCCAGACCCGACTTCTGCTAGGCGGGACGCTCGAATTCCGAGTGACACCGAAGCGCCTGGCCGAGCCGTACAGCGAGGCGGCGTAGCACCCGCGCTCTCGTCGTTCGTAGGGCCTCGGAAAGGGTAGTGCAGTGAAGGTAGTCGCATTCAACGGAAGCGCTCGCAAGGACGGGAATACCGCCATTCTGCTCCGAGCGGTTCTCTCGGAGCTCGAGGCGGAGGGTATCGATACGGAACTCGTGCAGCTCGCCGGGAAGAAGATGCATGGCTGCACCGCTTGCATGAAGTGCCGGGAGACTCCGGATGGCACGTGCTCGGGAATCAACGACTTCGGCAACGAGTGTCTGGAAAAGATGTTTGCGGCCGACGGGATAATCATCGGCTCGCCTGTGTACTTCGCGGATGTCACCTCCGAGACCAAGGCGCTCATCGACCGTGCGGGGTACGTGTCGATGTCGAACGGCGGTCTGCTCAAGCGCAAGGTGGGCGCGGCCGTGGTGGCGGTGCGCCGCGGAGGCGCGATCCACGCGTTCGACAGCATCAACCACCTCTTCTTCATCTCGCAGATGATCGTGCCTGGTTCCTCGTACTGGAACCTCGGGATCGGCCGTCAGATCGGCGAGGTGGAGGCTGACGCCGAGGGCCTTCGCACCATGTCGGTTCTCGGGCAGAACATGGCGTGGCTGCTGGGGAAGCTACACGCGTGATGTCGGGCGGTCGTTTGGCCACTCGGGATTCGCGATGAGCCGCCCTTTGGGGATCATCCGCTTTCCACACGGCTTCCTATGGGGCGCCGGCATCTCCGCGCACCAGGCCGAGGGGGGCAATCGCCACAACGACTGGTGGGCGTTCGAGCAGGGCGGCGGCATCGCCAACGGCGAGGTCTCCGGAGGCGCGTGCGACCACTACAACCGTTATCCCGAGGACTTCGCGCTGGCCGCCGAACTCGGACACGGGGCGCACAAGCTGTCGGTGGAGTGGTCGCGCATCGAAAAGACCCCCGGGGTCTACGACGAGGACGAGCTCGAGCACTACGTCGATGTCGTGCGCACCCTGCGAGAGCTCGGGATACGACCGTTCGTCACCCTCCACCATTTCACCAACCCGATGTGGTTCTCGGAGAGCGGAGGATGGCTGCGGCCCGACGCGCCGGCCGCCTTCGCGAGGTTCGCGCGCGAGGTCGTGAAGCGCCTTGGCCCGTACGTGGACGACTGGATCACGCTGAACGAGCCGATGCTGGTCGCGCACTTCGGCTACGTGAACGGGTACTGGCCGCCGGGCCGTCGCAGCATGCGCGAGGGGCTCAAGGTAGCGCGGACGCTCACGCGCGCTCACTGCGCCGCGTACGAGGTGATTCGAGCCGAGTCGCCCGCAGCGAGCATCGGTGCGGCGGTGAACACCACGATCGTGGCCATGTCGCTGGAGCCGTCTCTGACGGAGCTGGCGCTAATGCGGCCCCTTGACTGGCTCGCGAACTCCTACTTCCTCGACCGCGTGCGCGGGAATCTCGATTTCGTCGGGCTGCAGTACTACAGCCGAGTGACCGCCAGGCAGCTGCTGTTCGCCGAGATCGGCGCCAAGCCGCTGGATCGCAGGCCCGAGCAGTCCGACATCGGCTGGGAGATTTACCCCGAGGGTCTGCGCGACGTGGTGCGACACGCCTGGCGCAGATACGGTCTCCCGATCTACGTGACCGAGAACGGACTCGCGGACCGCAACGATCGGTTGCGCGAGGGGTTCATCCGCGATCATCTGGCGTGGCTGCATCGCGCCATATCCGAGGGCGCCGACGTGCGGGGGTACTTCCACTGGGCGCTGCTGGACAACTTCGAGTGGCGAGAGGGGTTCGGGCCGCGCTTCGGGCTCATCGAAGTCGACTACGACACGCAAGAGCGCACCGTTCGCGACTCCGCTCGCTACTACGAGCGCATATGCAGGACGAACGAGCTCGAGGTCGCCGAGTGAGCCCTGTCGACGCCATAGCGGCCGTACTGGGCGCGGCCGCCGGAGTCGTCGCGGGTCTCGCGCTGAGCCGCACGAACCGCCGTCGGGGAAGAGGCCGCTTCTGGGTGCTTACCGCCGAGGTCTTCGTCGCGTGCTCGGCAGCTGTCGCCCTGTCGCTCTACGCCGGATCGTCGCTGCTGGCCGCAGTCTGGATCGGCGTGCTTGTCGGGGCGGTCACAGGGCTGAAGTACGGCTTCGGGATCGTGGGACACGGCCCGGAGCGCGCGGCCCCGCGGGCCACGCCCGCAGCCGACACCGCCGCCGACACTCACGCCGTTGGCGACGACGCGGGAGAGCCTACTCCCCCAGCACCTTGATGACGAGCCGCTTCGGACGTCGCCCGTCGAACTCCGTGTAGAAGATGGCCTGCCACG
>JBBILP010000114.1:0-4627 GCA_037444885.1 Actinomycetota bacterium
CGTGACCCCTAGCCCCGAGTAGCTCGCACAGCGCCGCGTAGGTGCCGGTCATCGGCACTTCGCCGACCGACGGTCGCCCATGACCGACCGTTAAGCTCGCTAAGGCCCGTTCAACTGTACAGTCGCTCGCCTCTCGCACCGATGTTTGTACTGTAAGGCACAGTTCGACCATGGCGAACAGGGCAAATACGTGAGCGGAATTCGGAACCGTGATCCCGCACGTGTGGTGACCCGTGCGCGCGCAGCGCTCCTAGCGCTGCTGTGTGCCGTCTTCGTCGCGCTCGGACCCTCTGTTGCCCACGCGTATCAGGTGCTGCTTTGGCCGCAGCTTCCGGACGGCTACTACGGCTGGCGCACGACCGTCACGAGCATCGTGCTCATTCCCGACAAGCCCGGCCGACTCCAGTACCAGTGGGATGGCACGATGGGCGAATGGAGCGACTACACAGGCCCGGTCTTCGCCCTCGAGGGACGCAGAACGCTGTTCGTCAGGGAGGTGGACGACATCGGCAGAGCCGAAGACCCGGTGTCGTTGAGAGTGAAGGTCGACTACCAGTCAATCCGCAACAAGGGCAACTACCGACCCTACGCGGTTCCGTCCCAGGGTGCCACGGGGACCGGAGTGTCGCTTAGCGTAACCGTGAACCCAGCCGCCGGCGCTCGGATCAAGCGACTGGGCGGACAGAACCGCTTCGAGACGGCGGTGGAGATATCCCGCAATGGGTTCCCGTCATCGTCGGCTGTGGTTCTGGCGACCGGCGCGGACTTCGCCGACGCGCTGTCGGCCGCCGGACTGGCCGGGTCCCATGCGGCACCCATCCTTCTCACGCAACCCGGGGTTCTGCCCCTGCCCGTGAGCGACGAGATCACCCGGTTGGGGGCGCGCAACGTAATCATCGTGGGCGGGACTAAAGCGGTGTCCCCCGGAGTCGAGAGCGGGCTCCGGGCCAGGGGCTTCGTCGTCACCCGCATCGGAGGTCGCAATCGCTACGCCACGGCCGCGATGATCGCGGAGGAGATTCTGCGTCGCGAGGGGTCGAGCGCGGCACGGACTGCCTACGTGGCAAGGGGAGACGCCTTCCCGGATGCGCTTGCGGTGTCGCCGTTCGCGTACGCCGGCAAGAGACCGCTTCTCCTCGTGCAACCCACAGCTCTGCCGGACGCCACGCGAGCCGCATTCCTCGAGCTTGGCGTGCGCAATGCGGTGATAGCTGGTGGGAAGGGCGCCGTCAGCGATCAAGTCGAAGCGAAGATACGCGCCGATGTCGGGTCTGTCTCCAGGGTCGCCGGCAAGGACCGCTACTACACGGCGTCGGAGGCGGCGCAGCATGGGGTCGAGTCGGGACTGGGTCACTACGCCGTCGTCGGCCTCGCGACCGGCAGACTCTACCCGGATGCGCTCTGCGGGGGAGCGGCGCTCGGCAAGAAGAGAGGCGTGCTGCTCCTGGTCCCCGGGGACACGCTCGGGATGGCGGCGCAGTCGGCGTTGGACCTTCATATGCCAGACGTTCGCTATGTCGAGGTGTACGGCGGGGAACAGGCGGTGTCGCCTGCGGTGTTCCTCTCCGTCCAGCAGCTCGCGCGATTCTGAGGCCGCAACCGCTAGCGACGGGACGGTGTGGCCGCTAGCGAAGGCGCCCTCTTCCCGGCACCCCTCTCGGAAGATCCGGCTCTCCACCGGGCATCAGCAGCACGGGAACTCCGGTTGCACGCACGACCGCATCACTCACGGATCCGAGCGACCCGTCGATCTGCGGCGACCGCCCTTTTCGTCCTATCACCACCAGCGTGAATCTTCCCGAGGTGACCGCTCTCGCAACGGTTTCCGGCGGGAGCCCGAACTCTACCTCGACCCGGACCTCGCCCGCTCCGTAGTCGAGTAGTCGCCGGCGCAGCCTGTCGAGCGCGGATCGCTCCGCTCCCTCCAGCCCCTCCTCATGCCCGAGTAGGCTTACAGTGGGGCCGCCCGGCAGCCTGATCTCGCGAATGTGCAGTAGCACGATTTCATGGCTTCCCCGGGATGCGATCTGCTCGAGGAGGCCCTCGGCCCGTCTCGCGTGTTCGGAGAAGTCAGTCGGGTAGAGCACTTTGTCGACAAGGCGCGCGCAGCGATTCTTCGCGTCTCGCGCGAGTGATTGTGTCGGGATGAGCAGCACCGGGCGTTCGGTGACCCGCACCAGGTCCGAGGACACGCTGCCGGAGAAGCCGGTCTCAGTTAGGCCGAGCCCGTGGCTGCCCATGACGATCAGTGTCGCGCCGTGGGCGATGGCCGTCTCATCGATCGAGTACGATGTGTGCCCGATGGGGGTGTCGACGATCACATCGAGTCCGCACCGCTCCAGGTAGGCGAGCTGACTCTCGTAGCGTTCGCTGTCCGCTGATTCGGGCAAGCTGCCGAACTCGGGATGCTCGAACACGTCGACCACGTGCGCCAATACGACCCTGGAGACGCCGAGTACCCCCAGTTCCCCGGCGCATTCGACGAGCGCGTCCGAGTCATCTGAGAGGTCGGTGCAGACAACGGCGGTCTCGAACATCTGAATCTCCCAAGCGGTCCAGTGGTAGCGGCGGCCGCGGTCACGGGGCATGAGCGCAGACGCTTCAGTGCGGGAAGGATTCGGGCGGGCGTCAGTCCTCGCCGAACGACGGCTTGTCTCGATCGCCAGTGTTTGAGTATCCACGACTTTCCCAGAAGCCGCGATACCCCTCATCGGCCGACAGCTCGATCTCCTCGATCCACTTGATCCACTTGTAGCCCCACTTGTCCTCGGCGACCAGCTGGAACGGGAAGCCTCGTTCAGCTGGCAGCTCGAGGTCGTTCATCCTGTAGGCCATGATGATGTCTCGGTCCCCATAGAAGTAGTCTACGGGGAAGGAGGTCGAGTACCCGTCGCGCGCCTTGAGGATCACCGTCTTGGCCGACGACTCGACTCCGGCGTACGCAAGCAGGTGACGAACGAGTACGCCCTCCCATCGGATGTCCACGCTCCAGCCCTCAACGCAGTCGAGGCGCACGACCTTCTTGTACCGCTTGCGGTCGGCGAGCACTTCGTCGTAGGTCAGCGACCTGGGTTGGTCGACAAGCCCCGTTATCCTGAGCCTGTAGGTATCGCGATCGACGTACTGCGGCCCCTTGATCGAGTTCTCTCGGAAGTCCGCTATGGATGAGAGGTTCTTACCCTGGTACTCGCGGACCTCCGTCCGCGCCAGCTCCTCAATGGAGGGTGTGTCGGGCGGCCGCTCGTTCGCGGGCCGCTGCGCGCACGCCACGGCCAGCGCGAGCACAAGTGCGGCGAGCAAGGCGCTCCCGTAGCGTGTACGCTTCCTCATGGTGTCGGTACCCTCTTGTTGTCTGCCGTTCGGCGAGCGGCTCGTCGTGGAATACCTACCCAAGGACGAGCAGGGAGGCACTACGGCGCCGAGCACCACGGAGGGACGCGGCCAGGATGCCTGAGCAGATAGTGGCGTTTCGAGAACGAGTGGAGTGCGCCGAAGGCGTCGCCGCCTTCCGATTCACAAAGCCAGAGGGATACGGGTTCCTTCCAGGCCAGTACTTCACTCTCGGGCTGGATACGCGTGAGGGCCGGCAATCCAAGCCGTTTACGCACTCGGACGCGCCCGACGACCCTTTCATCGAGCTCACCACCAGGCTCACGGGATCGGCCTTCAAGAACGCGCTGGTCGCACTCTCTCCTGGTGAGGGGGTCGCGGTCGGCGGTCCATTCGGCAGGCCAGCGCTTCCCGAGGGGACATCCAGGGCGGCATTCCTCGTCGGCGGCGTGGGCGTGACGCCGGCTCGAAGTGTGTTGCGCGACGCACGCCATCGTAGAACCGGCCTGGAGGCGGTCGTGTTCCTAGGCAACCAGAACGAATCGTGCATGCCTTATGCCGCCGAGTTTGAGGCTATGCATCGAGTGGATTCGGGCATTCGCGTGGTGAACGTGCTCGTGGCGCCAAGCGCTGATTGGACTGGCGAGCGTGGCTTCATCTCGGCGGACATCGTCCGGCGCTACATCGACCCGGACGCCGGATGGCATTTCGTCGTCGCCGGGCCGCCAGCGATGGTCGACGCGATGTCGCGACTACTGGACGAACTCGCGGTCCCGAAGGAAAGGACCTCACTGGAGCGCTTCTCGGGGTACTAGCGGCCAGCGAGAACGCGGGTCGGCTGGGGGTATACTCGTAGTAGATTGTTTGCGTTCCTGAGCGATCGCGACGTGCCGGAGGAAAGGCGGGACTCATGTGGCTTTTGTCGAAGACCTGCAAGTCCGAGCAGATGAACGTCGAGCGCATCATCGCTAGGTCCTTTGTCGCTCTCGGGGGTGTCTTCTGGGTCATCGCGGCCTTCGGGGCGCAACGCGTCTACAAGGGCGAGGAGTTCACTTCGGCGGTGGGCACAGCCCTCGTGCCTCTCGCCGTGACAGTCGCGGCTCTTGCGGTGGGCTGGTTCTACGAGTACCTCGCGGCCGCGGGGCTGCTGGTCGGCGTGGTCGGAGTCGGTGCTTGGGGCGTGATCGCAGGATGGGAGTGGCCCGGGACTTGGCTGATCATGATCGGCGTGATGATGGCGCCGATGGTGATCGCCGCGCTTCTCTTCATGCTGGCTGCGCGCATGCAGAAGATCTGC
>JBBILP010000115.1:0-4548 GCA_037444885.1 Actinomycetota bacterium
CAAGTTCCTTGACGAGAAGGGTGTCGAGTACGACGTCACGGAGGTCGACAAGCTCGAAGGTGATGAGCGCGAGACCACTATCGCCGAGGTCCGGCGGGTGTCCGGCGGAGCGTCGTTCCCCGTGGTGGTCATCGACGGAGAAGTGATCGTCGGGTTCAACAAAGTGCGGATCAAGAAGCTCCTGAAGCTGTAGACCCGGGAGGTAGCATGGCGAGCCTCGTGACACGGCGGATGTTTCCGCCCGGAACCACGATCGACGACCTCAAGGCGTACATGGCGCCCTTCGTCGCCAGGCTCGGCTACAAGCTGAACACAGAAGCCGAGTTCGTCGACGAAGTCCTGCGCTCCGAGATCGAGATCCTGGAGACTACCGGCGACGTCTACTGTCCGTGCAGAGTTCGGTCCGGCGATCCCAAAGAGGACTACAAGATCGTCTGCCCTTGCATCCCGTTCTTCACCGATCAGTTCGCGGCCATGCGCAAGTGCTGGTGCGGACTGTTCATCCGCAGTGACGTCGAGGACGGGGCGGACCTGATCGGGGTCATCGACGCCGAGCCGGGGTCGATAGAGGTGCCGGTCGCGCGCGTCGGGGATCTTGGCGATGGCGACGCGCGGCACGTGAAGATCGGCAAGCGCGACCTCGCGATCTTCCGGGTGGGGGACGAGTACTTCGCGCTCTCCAACATCTGCCGACATGCGTTCGGCCCTCTGTCCGAGGGCTACATGGACGGCCACATCGTCATGTGCCCGTGGCACGGGTGGCGCTACGACGTCCGTGACGGTGCGACCGACCATCCCAACGCGAACGTCAAGACCTATCCCGTGGTCGTCAGGGACGGCGAGGTTCTGGTCACAGTCGAGTTCAAGCCTTCGTTCTAGAGCCTTTCACCGACGAGCCCAGCGCCGTGCTGCGACGCCATGCGATGCTAGCCTGACCGCCACGCTCACTCGGCGAGACGCTTCTCCTTGAACAGCTCGGCGATGCCACCGATACTGCCCATGACGCCAGCGACCTCGACCGGCAGGAACACCTTGTTCGCGGGGCCGTCGGCGATGGCCTTGAGGGCTTCGAGATAGCGGATGGCGATGAGCTCGTTGTCGGGGTTGCCTTCATGGATGGCCGAGAAGACCGACTTGATGGCGAGCGCTTCTCCCTCGGCCACAGTCAGTTTCTCGAAGCGCTCGGCCTCGGCGACCTCCTTGATGGCTTGCGCCTTGCCCTCAGCTTCGAGGATGGCGGACTGCTTGAAGCCCTCGGCGCGTGTGACCGCCGCTTGCTTGTCGCCGTCGGCCTCGAGGATCTTCGCGCGCCGTTCTCTCTCGGCCTTCATCTGCGTGTGCATCGCTTGCATGACGTCGGCTGGCGGCTCGATCCGCTGCAGCTCCACGCGGACGACTCGCACGCCCCACTTGTCCGTCGCGTCGTCAAGGATCTGTCTCAGTGCCGCGTTGATCTTCTCTCGGCTGGTGAGCGACTCGTCGAGCTGCATCTCGCCGATGACGTTTCGCAGGTTGGTCTGTGCGAGCTTCGTGGCGGCGAGGTAGAAGTTCTGGACGTTGTACAGCAGCTTCACGGGGTCGGTCGCCTCGTAGTACACGACGGCGTCAACGGTCACGACGACGTTGTCCTTCGTGATTACCTCCTGGGGAGGCACGTCGACGACCGCCTCGCGCATATCGACCTTACGCAGCTTGTCCACGAACGGGACGATGAAATGCAGTCCGGATTCGAACGTCTTCTGGTACTTGCCGAGGCGCTCGATCACGCCCTTCTCGTAGGGCTTCACGATGCGGATGGCCGCGACTGCATAAATGAAGAGGAAGAAGGCAACGAACAGGCCGAACACGGTGACGAAGACGGCTTCGATCATCGAACTCCTCCTAGCGCTCGGATTCCTCCGGCTTGTCGGCGGTCCGCACGACCAGGTGCGCACCTTCGATTCGCTCCACGATCACTCGCGTTCCCACGGGAAGCGGTTGGTCGTCCGCCTCGTCGGCTCGCCACTCCTCGCGGTCGATGCGCACTGTGCCCGCGGCCGAGTGAGGCACGAGCGCTTCGACAACCAGTCCGGTGCGTCCGACCAGGCGCGCCACGCCGAAGTCCTGCGGCGGCTTGTGCGTGACGCGCTCGGCGAAGCGTCGCAGGCCGATCAGACTGACAGCGGAGACGCCGAGGAACGCGACCCATTGCCAGCCGATACCCACTCCTAGGTACTCGAGGATAGCGGCAGCGGTCGCCCCCAGGCCGAAGGGCAACAGGAAGAAACCGGCGGTGAAGATCTCGGCCACGAACAGGATCACAGCGAGCGAAACCCACACCCAGAACCAGATATGCACATCGGCCATGCGCGCCCCCTTCCAGGTACTGTACCCATAGGTTAACCCAAGCTGACGCCGTTTCGTGTGCGACGTCCCCGATGATGTCGAGACCGCGAGCAGTTGGACACGCTTCGACGCCGGGGGGAAGAATCCGCACTAGAAGCGTGCGGTGCCCGGCTTGAGAGACAGCGGGCGCGGGGGTAGAATCGGTAAAAGCATATTCGCATCGGGGTATTGTAAATAAGGAGATATCCATGACAACCACCATCGGCAAGCTACCCAACTCGGTGGCCGACACGATCGGCGATACTCCGGTTGTTCCGTTGCGGCGCATCGCTGCGGGGCTGCAGGCCTCCGTATGGGTGAAACTCGAGGCACGGAATCCGGGCGGATCGGTCAAGGACCGTATAGGGCTGAGCATGATCGACGACGCCGAGGCAAGGGGAGTCATCTCCCCGGGAGAGTCGGTGATAGTCGAACCGACGTCGGGGAACACGGGCATCGCGCTCGCCCTCATCGGGGCGGCGCGCGGGTACCGCGTGGTCCTAACGATGCCGGAGAGCATGTCGCTGGAGCGTAGAAAGCTGTTGGCGGCGTTCGGCGCTGACCTGGTCCTCACGGCCAAGGAGATGGGCATGCGAGGCGCGGTCGAGAAGGCCAACGAAGTGGCCGAGCGCACTCCGGGTGCGTTCATACCCGGCCAGTTCGATAACCCGGCAAACCCCCGCATCCACTATGAGACGACGGGTCCCGAGATCTGGAGCGATTTCGCCGACATGCGAATCGGGGCGCTGGTAGCGGGGGTTGGAACCGGCGGTACGATCAGCGGCGCCGGGCGCTATCTGAAGGAGCAGGATCGCGACATCAAGGCCGTCGCGGTAGAGCCCACGGAGTCGCCCCTGATCACGCAGACGTTGGCCGGACAGCCCCTGGTGCCCGCTCCGCACATGATCCAGGGCATCGGTGCGAACTTCATTCCCGCTACGCTAGACCTAGGGGTCGTGGACGAGGTGCTTACCGTCTCGGCGCCGGAAGCGATTGAGATGGCCAGACGTCTGGCTGCCGAGGAGGGCCTGCTTGTGGGAATCTCGTCCGGCGCCAATGTTGTCGCCGCCCTGAAGGTCGCGGCACGCTCCTCTATGGCGGGGAGCGCGGTCGTCACCATGGCTCCGTCCACGGGTGAGCGCTATCTGTCCACCGCGCTGTGGGAGGGGTTGGGCTAGGATGCGTGTTTCTCAGCGACTCGACTACGCCCTGCGAGCCCTGACGGTTCTCGCGCAAGGCAACCATCGAACTCCCGTCGTCGCGGGCGACCTCGCCGTGAGGCTCAACCTGCCGAAACGCTTTCTTGAGCAGCAGATGACGCTGCTTGCCCGTCAGGGCATCGTGGCATGCCAACGCGGGGCGGGTGGCGGTTGTTCGCTGGCCCGCTCACCGGAGCGAATCACCGTCGCGGATGTGGTCAAAGCGGTCGAGGGCGACATCGTGGACGTACCCCATGTCACCGAGTCGGCCGTGTCCGAGATGTGGCAAGAGGTAGCGCGTGACATCGAGAGCCGGTTGGAGGACGTGACCGTCGCCGATCTCGCGCGCCGGCAGTCTGAGATGGACACGGTCAGGCAACCGATCTACTACATCTGATCGCGCCCCGCTCGCTCAGGAATGCCGGGGTTGGTGCCTGCCTACGGCCGCCGAGACGCGCCGCGCTATCGACTCCGCCACATGACGCCTGCTCCTTGAGGGCGCCGTGGTTCGGCCATCGATCACGCGCCATGTGCCACTCGAGACGACCGAGCGCACGGTGGATCGTCTTCCCATCTCGATCAGCGCTGCGTAGGGGTCGTCCGTGGGGCCTGTCTCGACCACGACCAGGTCGGCATGCTTGCCTGGGGTCAGTGAACCGCAGATGCCGGAGATCCCCAGCACCTCCGCGGCATCGCACGTGAGCATTCGCAGGAGACGGTCCGCCGTCAGCGAGCCGTCGAGCTTGCGCAGCGTTCGCGCCTCCTCGAAGAGGTCGAGGTCGCCGTTGCTCGCCATCGAGTCGGTGCCGAGAGCGACTCGCGCCCCCGCGCGAACGATCTCCGCCGCCGGCGCGGGCCCCACTCGAAGGTAGCGGTTCGACCGAGGACACAGCACGACCCCGCGGGTCTTCTGCGCGAGAAGTCTCGCGTCACCGGGCTCAAGGTACACGCAATGCACGGCGATCGCGCCCTCCAGTACCTCGAG
>JBBILP010000116.1:0-4523 GCA_037444885.1 Actinomycetota bacterium
GCGCAGTGGACGCAGATCCCGCCAGAAGGTCCCAGCATCGCGTTCCGAAATCTGGAACCGCGAGGTGCGATAGATGCCTCTCAGGCGCTTCGAAGGAACATCATCCTCGTACCGGCGCTCGAGGTCGGTCCCTCGCGTAAGAAGAATCCGCCGGTACTCTGCTCGCTCATCCTTCACGGCAGCTACCCCTCCTTCACTGCTCATCGATTCGCCAGAGCATGTCGTCCCTTTCAGTGTGCAAGCCTGAGACGACGCGATCTATCCTACCGCAAGTGCTTATGCGCCCATGGTGTAAGCAGCTCCCACAGGACCATATCGACACTTCACGAGCGCACCTTCCACGCACCTGTCTCGTCCTCGGTCACCTCGATCACGCAGTCTGCGTACTGTGCGAGCGGTGCGAGCGTGCCCAGAGTTTCCACCCCGACTGATCGCGCCTGATCGGCCTCGACGTCAACAACAGCCACAAGCGCGTACTGGCCGATCTGTGACTCCGCCAGGAGATCTCGCCCTACGGCACTCGCAGTTACCTCATCGGGCGAGTTGAACAGACGTGCCTCCAAGTCGACACGATCGAGCACAAGCAGACGACGCGGCGTGCGCTCGACACTCCGCTTGCCGTCGGTGACCTCCCACCTGCCAGCGAAGGCACCCGACTCCTCCAGGTCTTGCAGGCGATGGCCCTTGAGGAAGGTGACGCGAGACTCGTGTCCGACACGCCGCTCGAAGTCGCACACGTAGGGGCTGAAGGAGTAGCAGGCGACCCTTGCACCCTGCTCCACCGCATGCCGGGCAATGTCACACGCGAGCCGTGTCTTGCCCGAATAGGGTGGTCCGAAGATGAGTGCGACCTCTCCGGCCCTGAGTGACAGCTTGAGTTCCTCGCGCCCACCCGAGATGTCGACCTCGGTATCCACGTCCGCACGCGGCTCAAGCGGGAAGAGCGGTCTGGCGCTCTCCGCGATCACCCTGCGCGCATGCGCCCTCTCCTCGAGGTGATGGGCCTCAAGGTACGCATCCCAGTAGGCGAACACAGCAGCGGCCACTGCGTGAGCGCGACAGAAGGCGTACCCGCCGCACGCCGTCATGCGCTCCCAGAGCGCCTGGGCAGTCTCTGGCGACCGGCCCGTCTTCTCGACACCCGTGGCGAAAGCATCTCGCAATCTGGTCATCTTCTCGCGATCGTGACGCCCGACCGCCCTGCGCAGCTCGTGGGCCTGCTCGCCACCGAGGCCCCCGACCCGCATGGCCGCGTCCATGATCTGCTCTTGATAGATGAACATACCGTGGGTCACGCCGGCGAAGTCGGCAAGAGCCTCGTCGACCTCATCGCTCGCCCAGCCGAGATGCGCCCTACGGACATACTCCTCCATCAGGTGCGCGGGACCAGGACGCCACAGCGCGATCGCGGCGCATAGGTCTTCGAAGCGACGTGGCTGCAGCTCGTGCAGCAACCGGCGGATCCCGATCGATTCGAACGCGAACAGTCCTGCGTCGGGTGCTGCACACAGTAGGTCATACACGGATTCATCATCGAGCGGGAGCGCCCAGGGCGCGGGCGCAGGAGCGCCGATCGTCTCCAGGGTCAGTTCGATACGGTCAAGCACCTCCATACCTAACAGATCAATCGGCATCCGACCCGCAGTGAGCACGTGCCTGTTGTTGACTCGGGAGCCGAGGGTCCCCCCGAGAGCCTCGGCTATGTTCCTCGCCTGACGTGATGCGATTGCGATGTCGGCGTCGATGCACTCGGCAGTCGGGGAAAGGAACCGCTCGGCAACCAGGTCGTGCTCTAGCGGATCGATTGCCGTGATGCCAAGCAGGTAGCACACGATCGATGAGGCCAGCGCGTGCCAACCCGGACCCACAACACGCCCGAGTTCACGCACCTTCGAAACCGCTTCGGCGGCGGACAGGAAGTCCTCAGCCCATTCGCGCTCCTCGATGATTGCGAGCTCGTGTGCGAGCCGGCTGCCTGCAACAGCCCGTCGCTCGACCTTGTAGACCTTCGCTATGCGCGGCTCGCAAAGAGAAGCCAGATTCGCGTGACTGCCTCTGCTCATGTCGACCCCCTCGCCTTGCCCGGACCACAAGCCTAGCGAGGAGGTCTGACAAGGGCATCATCGCAGCAGCCGAATTCGTCCCAGTTGTGGAGGAGCTTCGCCCTCAGACACCATCGCATGAGCCCAACCTTGACCTGTTCCCAATCTGCGCGGCTCTGTAATCGGAACGGCTTCCCTGCCATCTTCGCGGACATTCCGCTGTTCGGGCGGATGATGCGCTCCTGCAACTCCACGCGGCCATGATCGCCAGCTTGCTCGAGGACATCGGAACGGGACGGTAGTAGACGGTGGAGCGGGCGAGGCCGAGCAGTCATGCCTGGCGCGCGCTCGGCAGGCGATGGTTCTTGCCGATCATCGCTTTGCGCTAATCTCGCCGAAGCGACCGAGCGCCTTGGACAAGAAATCGTTCTCCATCGGCAGCGCCTTCCAGCAGCTGGCGTTACCACTTCGTGATGACCTGCGGGTGAACGTCGAACCGCTCAGCGATCTCGATCAGTGGCTGTTCGCCCTTGATGGCCTCCAAGGCCACCTTGGCCTTGAACGCCGGTGAGCGATTGCGCCTGGGTCTTCTTGACGTCGGTGATGCTCCTCCTCGGTGTTGTGCCTCGGAGCAGTATCATCGCCCAAGCAACCTAGCGGACTGTCCGATTTCGCCCGGCCACTTCTCGGCTGGTACGCGAGTACTCTCGGTGCGTCGAAGTCCAAGAGCGTCGGATAGTCGACCCACTCCGGATCGGGCACGACGGCGTCGTCGATGCCGATGTCCAGCTGCAGCTTGAAGGTGCCGCCATCGAGGTTGCCGCGAACCACGGCACGGATTCCGGGATAGCGATCCATCACGTTGATCTCGGCGGTATCGACCACCGGGTCGAACACCAACCCGTCGTCGGGATACCCGACAGCGAGGCACTGACGCACCGCCTGCTCGACGGCCTCGGGCGAGTTGTCGATGTCGCCGAGGAAGTCGATGTCGCGGGTGGGTCGGCCAAGCGGAGTACTCCAGGCGCGGAGCATGATCGCGCCTTTGACGATCAGCCGCTCTCCCCACTCTGTCTTCGACAGCCGATACAGGAACCGCTCGATTGCGAAGTACTGCAGAACTTGGTCGTAAGAATCCCCACTCGCCCGCACCTCGTTGAGCAAGCGCGCGCGCACCGACGCCGGGATGTTCTGCAGCGCGCGCTGGATCATTCCATGGCCTCGAGATACGGGCGGACAATCTTCGCCACACGGTCAATCTCGGCGTACTTCATGATGGAGACGCGCGTCGCTTTCCGACTGCGGACTGTCTCTCGGAGCGCCTCGAGGGCGACATCGAGCCCGATCTTGTTCCTGAACTTGAAGCAGTCGGCCGCGGTCTTCGCCGGGTTGAACACTCGCACCGTGGTGCCGTCGACAGAGTGCTCCTCTACGCCCGCTGTAAGTGCGTCGCCGGACATTCTGTAGACGTTCACGCGCGGGTAGTTGAACTGCGGATGCCAGTCCTTTCGGCCTATCGCGATGCTCACCGCAGACGGTATCTGCGTTCCTATCTCGTGGAAGTCGAGTGCGCTGACGAGGCAGAGGACTGCGTCGGGAACGCGTTCGGCCACGGCAACGACGTCGTACTTGCTCGGCGCTTGGAGCTCAGCAAGCCGATAGACCCCGCGCGAGAGTTGTTCGAGGAGTCCCGCATCGCGCATCCCATAGAGCGTCGAGTAGTGGATCCCTCTGTCTGCCGCCTCACGTGCGCGAAGCGTTCCCCCTGCGGCCTTGAACACAGCCACGGCTGCACGAACGGCGGTCTCTGATGGTGATCGCTTCATGGGTGCATTGTGATAGATTCCTCGGACTTTGTGAACATTGTCCGAGGTTTTTATCACACACTTCGCATGCCTACCGAACGAGTACCTGGACTTGTACCTGGACTTTAGCGGTCGGGAGGTGACACGGAGGGCGCGGCGCGGGACACGCGGATGCCCACCCCCTTTCGGGAGCGGGCATCGTTCGTGTCAATCTGGCGGAGAGGGAGGGATTCGAACCCTCGAGCCGGGGGATACCCGACTAACGGTTTTCGAGACCGCCGCATTCAACCACTCTGCCACCTCTCCGCAGATGGCGCAGGCAGACCGAGGCCGCCTGAAGCGCAGGTGCGAGTATAACGAGGGCTCAAAGGCAGGGCAACGGGCGGGCGCGCCCGCACTCATGAGGCGCGACACCCGCCTGAGTGGCGGGATCATGCCTTCCGGAGAAGGCCATCCGCGGACGCAGAGGCGAGGGTGAAGCCCATGGTCGTCCCGACGCCCGGCTCGCTTGTCGCAAAGACCTCTCCACCGTGGTCGCGCACTATCGCACGCGATATCGCCAGTCCCAGTCCCGCGCCGCCGGTGTTCGCCGCCCGAGCCGAGTCCACGCGGTAGAAGCGCTCGAACACGTGGGCGACCTCGTCGGCCGCCATCCCCTCGCCCGTATCACTGACGG
>JBBILP010000117.1:0-4483 GCA_037444885.1 Actinomycetota bacterium
ACACCCCGACCGGAGACCTCGACAACTCGGCGCCTTCGCAGACGACCGCCGATGTCGGAGCGTATGGACCTGAAGTCATGCAGCGTCAACCGCTAGCCCCTATTCACGAATCCCTGCTCCTCGGCGATGGCTTGCCCGGCCGGCGACAGTATCCAATCGATGTAGGCCTTCAGTACGCCCTCCGGCTCACCGTTGCTGTACATGTGAAGCTCTCGGCTTAGTGGGTACTCTCCGCTCAGCACGCTCTCGGCAGTCGGCTCGACTCCGTCGACGCTCAGTAGCTTGACCGCGGCGCCAGCCTTCTCAGCATAGCCGATGCCTATGTAGCCTATCGCTCCGTCGTTGCCCTTGACCTCCTCGGTGATGGCCTGGTTGGACGGGAGGTTGCGCATCGACTTCGAGTGCTCGGCGCCCTTGCCTACGACTTCCTCCTTGAAGTACTCGTATGTGCCCGACGACGTGTCGCGACCCAAGAGCACGATGCCTTTGTCGGCCCCGCCGACGTCCTTCCAGTTGGCGACCTCGCCGCGGTATATCTTGCCGAGCTGGTCCAACGTGAGGCCGGAGACTCCGTTGGACGGGTTCACGACGACGGTGATCCCGTCGAGAGCAACCGCCGTTTCGATCGGCTTGATTCCCTTGCTCTCAGCCAGCTGGATCTCCTCGCTCTTCATCTCACGTGAAGCGTTCGCGAAGTCGATCGTGCCGTTGATCAACGCGGCGATTCCATTGCCTGAGCCGCCACCCTTCACCGATACCATCACGTTCGGATGCTCCTCGGAGAAAGCCTCCGCCCATGCCTGGCCGAGGTTGACCATCGTGTCTGAACCTTCCACGGTCACTGAGCCACTAAGTCCGCCCCCGGGGTCCGTAGTCCCACCGGTCGTGGAGTCGCTACAGCCCCCAAGACCGACAAGGGCCATGGCCAGGGCCGCGGATAGCCCGATTGCGCTCCAGCGCCTGTCTCTCACACCCGTCTCCCTTCGAACGCACGCCCGACGTCGCACCGGAACCGACTCTGTCGGCATTCGAATGCTCGCATTCTCGGGACGGGAAGTGGTTGCACGCTTGTTAAACCACGTGACACAGTTGTTAAACGTGTGTTACATGCGTTGTGACCGAGACACCAAGGTCGCATCATGTACTCGTCCGCAACGACCGCGAGGTCGGGTGGAGGCGAAACGGATTGCCTGTAGTACTTGTCGTCGAGGACGACCCGATAATCCGTCAGACAACGGAGTACGCGCTGCGCCGCGCGGGCTTTGACACGCTTGCCTCCGCAGACGGGGCGTGTGCGCTTGATCTGGCACGGGAGAACTCGCCGGACTTGGTGTTGTTGGACGTCATGCTCCCCGGTCTTGACGGTTACGACTTCCTTCACGGGCTGCGCGCGTTCGACTCCGACGTGCCGGTCATCATGGTGACCGCGCTAGATGCCGAGCGCGACAAGGTGCGAGGGCTGGACGCCGGGGCGGATGACTACGTCACGAAACCCTATTCTACCGAGGAGCTTCTGGCGCGCGTGCGAGCCAACCTGCGACGCACCCGGGAGCGAGACATCCTGCGTCGCGACGAGGTCATCGAGGTGGGCGACCTGTTGATTGAGCCCTCCGAGTTCCGCGCCAGCGTCGACGGGCGCCCGGCGGGCCTGAGGCCGAAGGAGTTCCAGCTCCTGGTGGAATTCGCATCGCACCCTGGCTCACTTCTCACACGGCACGAACTCGCGCGGCGAGTCTGGGGATACGAGCACCTGCCTTCCTCCCGTACGATCGACGTGCACATACGACGTCTGCGACAGGCCCTCGCGTCGCTCTCGAGATATGAGTACATCCACACCTCTCACGGACTCGGCTATCGGTTTGAACCGGTGGTCCGATCAAGTCCGCCGAGTCCCGAAGACGGGTTACCGACGGAAGGTTCGACGCGTGATCGACGCCGCTAGGCGGGTGCTCTCGTCGTACAGGATACGTATCGCGGTTGGGTACCTGATCACCGTCGCGGTGTTGGCGGCGGGATGGGTCTGGACGCTCTATGCACCGATATCCTCAGCAGTACTCGAGCAGCAGGGGGCTCACCTGCGCAGCGTTGCGCAGGCAGGCGCGGTAGCGCTTCCACTGACGACCGGCACGGTTCAGGGATTCGCGGAGGGACTTGTCGCGGACTCGGAACTGAGAGCCACGGTGATCGCCGAGGACGGGACCGTGTTGGCGGACACCGAAGAGAACCCGGCCTCCATGGAGAACCACAGCGACAGGCCGGAGATAGCTGCGGCGCTCGAAGGCACTATCGGAGTGAACCGGCGAGACAGCCGCACTCTTGGAACCGAGCACATCTACGTGGCGGTGCCGACGACTCACGTCGGCAGTCGGGTCGTACTGAGGGTTTCAGAATCGGCTTCGCGCGTCACGGCGATCGCCGCCGCTTGGCGCCGCAATGGGCTCTTACTGCTCGGAGGGAGCCTCATCGTGGCCGTCGCTGTCTCCGCGGTGCTGGCCGAGCGCGCATCCGCGTCGGTGACTCGCCTGGTGGCGTCGGCCAGGTCGATGGCGGAGGGCAACCTGCGCTCGGCAGTGCCGCTCGAACCCGGCGACCTGGGTGTGCTCTCCAGGGCACTGAACGATCTGGGCGGCCAGATGCGTGCGCGCCTGGAGGACTTGGAGGCGGAGCAGCGCACCCTGCACACCGTGCTCGACGGATTGACCGATGCCGTCTTCCTGACTAGCGCAGACGAGGTACTGCTCGTCAACAGAGCCGTAGCGTCGATGTTTCGGACACCCTATGGCGGCTGGAAGGGCGCCTCTCTATCGCAGAGCGGACTTCCCGCGTGTGTGGTGCGAGCGGCCCGGCATGGAGCCTCGTCCTCCCAAGCCCATTCCGAAGACTGCCCCCCGGATCCGCTCGGCCGTTCGCTACGAGTAACGGCGATTCCTCTCGATCGCGTTGAAGGACAGGCCGGCACACTGCTCGTGGTGGAGGACATCACAGAGCGAGTGCGCCTGGACGGCATGCGCCGCGACTTCGTCGCCAACGCTTCTCATGAGCTGAAAACGCCGACAACGGGTATCCAGCTTCTCGCCGAATCCGCCGCGGCAGCGGCGCTGGACGGCGACACGGCGCAGGCCATGCTGTTCGTATCGCAGATCGAGGGAGAATCGACCAGGCTGCGCAGGCTCGTCCTCGACCTGCTCGATCTGGCGCGACTCGAAACGGCCCAGGACGCTTCTGGCGTCACCGACGCCCGTCAGGCCATCGACTTGGCACTGCTCTCCCATCGGCGCTCCGCCGCGGAAAAGGGCCTGTCGCTGACGTTTGACGATTCCGGCATCCGAGACATGGACGCCTATGTCGCCTGCGATCGCACGGATCTGGCGATCGCTTTGGACAACCTGCTCGCCAACGCTATCGCCTACACCGACTCGGGAGGTGTCAACCTGCGCACAGTGACCACCGATGCCGAGGTTTCCATCTCGGTCGAGGACACAGGCATCGGCATTCCCCCCGAGATCTTGGCTCGCGTGTTCGAGCGCTTCTACCGTGTGGATCGCGCGCGGTCCCGCGACAGCGGCGGCACGGGACTCGGTCTGTCACTCGTAAAGCACGTGGCGGAACGCGTCGGAGGTGCTGTGGATGTCACCTCGGAGGTTGGCGTCGGGAGCACGTTCACGCTGCGCTTGCCGAGAGCGACAGCGCGGTGACGGACGGCTAGACGCGCACCCACCACCCGGCATGGTCGCGAACCGCGAACTCAAGCTCCTCGCGATCGAGCAGCGCCCCCAAGAAACCCTTCACGGTCGTGACGGCCAGCCAGTACGACGCCGGGGTCTCGGGCAGTCCACGCTCGGCGGATATCATCGCAATCGCCTGCTCTGTGGTATGCGGCTTCTCCAGCCGGTCGAGAATCAGCGTCTCGATCGCTCTGATCTCGCCGAGATGGTAGTCGATGTGCGTCTCAGCCACGGCGCGCTCGAGCGGAGTACCGTGACCGGGGACGATCCAGGAGCATGCCACCCCGCGCATGCGCTCCAAGGAACTCGCGGCCTGAAGTGGATCGGCGCAGTACGGCAGAGGATGCTGCTCCCACAGCGGCTCGGGGTAGAGCGCATCTCCCGAGAAGAGCACGCCGTCCCGAGTCAGGACTCCGCAATGCCCGATCGTATGCCCCGGCAATGGGATGACCTCGGCGCGCTCATCCCGCCAGTCCTCGAGGTACTCGTCGACCTCACATGGTTCGCCCTTGAACAGGCGCGTGACGAGCATGTCCCCCGGTCGAGCCCACGAGAACATGCCCCGTATGTTGATGTCCGGGTTCTCGACGAGAGAAGCATCATCGCGCGAAGCGGCGATCCTGGCGCCCGTCGCCCTCAGATCGTGCGCCACGGCGAAGTGGTCCGCGTGCCCGTGGGTGATGACGACTCGATCCACATCGGCGAGAGCGTACGGCGCGACATCGTCCCCCGTGTCGATGACGAGTCCATCGACAAAG
>JBBILP010000118.1:0-4480 GCA_037444885.1 Actinomycetota bacterium
AGGCGGACGTGAGATGGCTCGGGTTCGACTGGGGCACGCACCTCTACCACGCCTCCGACTACTTCGAGCAGCTGTACGAGTGGGCTGTCCACCTCATTCGCGAAGGCAAGGCGTACGTCGACGACCTCTCGGCCGACGAGATCCGCCAGCATCGCGGGACGCTTACCGACCCGGGTCGAGAGAGCCCCTGGAGGGAGCGGTCTCCGGAGGAGAACCTCGATCTCTTCGAGCGAATGCGTGCGGGCGAGTTCCCGAACGGCTCGCGAGTGCTTCGCGCCAAGATTGACATGGCGTCGGGCAACATCAACCTGCGCGATCCGGTCATGTACCGCATCCTGCATGCCGAGCACCCGCGCACCGGAGGTGCCTGGTGCATCTACCCGTCGTACGATTTCGCGCACGGGCAGTCCGACGCTATCGAGGGCATCACGCACTCCATCTGCACGCTGGAGTTCCAGGATCACCGGCCGCTGTACGACTGGTTCATCGAGAACCTCCCCGTCCCGTCGCGCCCTCGGCAGTACGAGTTCGCTCGGCTCAACCTCACGCACACCGTGCTCTCGAAGCGCGTGCTGCTGCGGCTGGTGCAGGACGGGCACGTCCGCGGCTGGGATGACCCGAGGATGCCGACGCTTGCGGGTCTGCGTCGCCGAGGCTTTCCCGCCGAGGGGATTCGCGACTTCGCGGCGATGATCGGCGTCGGCCGAGCCGATAGCGTGATCGAGATCGAGATGCTCGAGCACGCGGTGCGGGATGTGCTCAACCGCACCGCCCTCCGCCGCTTCGCGGTGCTCGACCCACTCAAGGTCGTCATCGAGAACTACCCCGAAGGCGCGGTCGAGCAGATGGACGTGCCGAACAACCCCGAGGACCCAGCGGCCGGCACCCGTCGGGTGCCGTTCTCGCGCGAGCTTTGGATCGAGCGCGACGACTTCATGGAAGACCCGCCGAAGAAGTTCTTCCGTCTCGCTCCCGGTCGTGAGGTTCGGCTGCGCTCGGCGTACTTCGTCACCTGTGACGAGGTGGTCAAGGACGCCGAAGGTCGGGTGGTCGAACTCCGGTGCACCTACGACCCCGAGACCCGGGGAGGCAGCGCGCCGGATGGTCGCCGCCCGAAGGCGACTCTGCATTGGGTCTCAATACCCCACGCCGTACCCGCCGAGGCTCGTCTATACGGCCACCTCTTCGCCGGCCCGCACCCGGGGGCAGACGGTCGCGACATCTTCGATGACATGAATCCCGACTCGGAGGTGGTGATGCGCGACTGCGTCGTAGAGCCAGTGGTCGCCGAGCTTCCCGTCGGCCAGACCGTGCAGTTCGAGCGACTCGGCTATTTCTGCGCCGACCCCGAATCCGCGCCGGGGGCACTCGTCTTCAACCGAACGCTCACACTCAAGGACACCTGGGCCAAGCTGCAGGCGCAAGGCCGTCACGACTCGGCGTAGGGGCGAGGGCGCGGCGCCCCCGGCACGACCACGGCCGCTACTTCTTGTGCGTACGGATCCGCGCCACCTCTTCGGCGTGTCCGTAGACGTGCAGCCCTTTCGAGACGCCGATAAGGCTGCCCGAGCCCACGCCGATCTCCTCGGCCATCCACTGCTTCATCAGCTCGAGTCCGGCCATGTTCACGGGGAAGCCGCCCCACGCGTCCCAACTGCGGAAGTAGACGATCAGGTGCAGCTTCCCGTAGCGCACTCGGCAATCGATCAGCCGCATGCACGGCGGGTCGTAGCCTGCGCCCGCGTTGTCGTGAACCGTGATGTCCTCTGGCCGACCGATCTCGATGGTGGCCTGGTTCGTGTTCCCGCCGGACTCCTTGAGCATCTTGATCGCCCACTCGACCTGAGGAAGGGTGAGCCCCAGCAGGTCGTCCGTGACCGGCCACATGATCCTCTGACCGTACGTGTACTCCTCGTTGGGCTGCAGCTGGCCGCTCAGTAGGTATCCCGGGAAGTACTCGCACTTCACGTAGTCCGTGTCCGCGAGCGGAGGGATGCCGAGCCCTTCCGGAATGATCGGGAGGAGCGGGCCGCTGCCCGGGTCTTTCACCAGGACCGTGGCGAAGTCCAGCTCGATCCGGTCGGTGCCCTCGTAGCTTCCACGTTCGACCGGATAGCGGTATCCATGGTCCATGATGGCGTTGATCAACTGGAACCACGCGTCGTCAAGGTCGCGCGCGACTATCGAGACGGGGACGAGATCGTTGCGGTCCATGCGCGAGATACCTCTCTCCGAGCGACGGCGTCACTTCCAGGGTAACTCAGGCGCCGACGCGGTATGATGACGCCGCGTCTCGTGGGCGAGGCGCCGTGATCGCACTACCTGCCGAAGGACGGACGCTTGAACAAGGGCGCATGGCGTGCGGCTGGCGCCTACACGATCTGGGGACTCCTGCCGCTGTACTGGAAGGCGCTCCACCAGATTCCAGCGCTGCAGCTCGTGTGCCACCGGATCGTCTGGTCGAGCCTGCTGCTCCTCGCGCTTCTCGCCGTTCGCCGACAGACGCGTGCTTTCAAGCGCAAGGCGTCCCAGCGCAGAGCCCTCCTCGTCTATGGCCTGGCGGGCGCGCTTCTGGCCGTCAACTGGCTCACCTACGTCTGGGGCGTCAATGCGGGATTTGTGGTGGAGACGAGCCTCGGCTACTTCATCAATCCGCTACTGAGCGTGCTCCTGGGCGTAGTGTTCTTCCGCGAGCGCCTGCGACCTCTGCAATGGGCGTCCGTGGCGATGGCAGCGGCGGGCGTCGCGTACCTCACGTTCGACTACGGGCGACTGCCCTGGATCGCCCTCGTGCTTGCCCTGACTTTCGCGACCTATGGGCTGGTCAAGAAGACGGCGCCCCTCGGCTCCATCGACGGGCTCGCGCTCGAGACCGGGCTTCTGTTCGTTCCCGCATTCGCCGTGCTTGCTCTAGCCGAGCGCGCCGGCCAGGGCTTCGTGGCGGGCTCCGGATTCCCGACGCTGCTCGCACTCGCGGGAACGGGCGTGGTCACGACGGTGCCGCTGCTGCTCTTCGCTTCGGCCGCGCGGCAGATCCCCATGCTCTGGATCGGCATTCTCCAATACATCGCCCCGACGCTGCAGTTCCTGCTCGGCGTGTTCGTCTTCCGCGAGGCGGTCTCGGTTCACACGCTCGTGGGCTTCGCGGCGGTCTGGGCCGCGCTTGCGGTGTTCGCGGGAGAAGCCGTCGCGCACCGGGTGGCGCAACCGGTCACCGTTGAGTGACGGGTCGCGCCCCCGGGAAGGTGCGCGCCGAGGGACGTATCGCCTAGGCCGCTAGCCGGTCGCTTCCGCGATCGCGTCGCGGACGGCTCCGTACATCTCGGCCGAGGGAGTTACTATGACCTTGTGCCCCGCGAGCTTGTGCTCGAAGCGCTCGGCGCCGGGATTGGCCGAGTAGATGTTGGCCAGCGAGCCGACCAGCTTCACCGCAGCCTCTCGGGTGATGGCACCGCTCTCCATCGCCGATCGAACGTCGAATCGCTCGTCTCCGCTGAACCACACGATCCCGAATGCCTTGGGAGGCTTGCCGACGAACGCGTACAGGTCGCCGTCCCCAGGCAAGACCTCAACGCGGTCGTTCGCGCTCTTGACGAAGTCCTCGAAGACCGCGAACTTCGCCAAGACCTGCGCGGTACCGCTTGCCTCGTCTAGAGGCGGGTACTTCGGTCCGAACAGCCCCATGCTTCAGACCCTCCGTTTCCGACGCGACGGGCCGCCCGCCGGGTGCGTGCTGACACCCGACTGGCGGCCCGACCAATCCGCGTTGTTTAACCTCCGGCACAATCCGCACCGGACCCTGGTGAGGACTGAAACAGAAAGGCCGCGACTCGAGTGTGAACTCGAGACGGCGGCCCGACCGTTCTCAGCAACCTTCGGGATCGCTCCCGAACCCGTCTGGTATGCGATTATCGCTATTCTCGGAGCTGTCGAGAGAGACGTCAACCGGGGTACTAACCTGTAGCAGGATGTTCGCGAAGACGCGATGGCGGCTCGGGGGCGGCCCGACATGCGGACGATCGTAGGACTGCCGAGGTCACTTCTCTTCCATCGGTACCACGTGCTGTGGACCTACTTCTTCGACGCCATAGACGTGGAGACGGTGGCAAGCCCGCCGAGCAATCGGGCGATACTGGCGCGCGGGGTCGAGCTCGCCGTAGACGAGACGTGCATCCCCGTGAAGATATTCCTCGGGCATGTCGACGCGCTCAGAGACAAGGCCGACTACATTCTGGTGCCCCGCATCGTCACGCTGGCGCGCGGCGAAACGGCGTGCGTGAAGTTCCTCGGCGCATACGACGTGGCGCGCAACTCGGTGCCGGGAGTGAGGCTGCTCGAGTACAACGTCGACGTGGCCAACGGGGTGCGCGAAGGGCCGGAGCTTCGCAGGATCGGGCGTATGTTCGGGACGAGTCACCTCAAGGCGCGCCGCGCGTATCGCGTCGCCGCGCGCGAGCAGGCTCGACACGCGATAGAGCTC
>JBBILP010000119.1:0-4432 GCA_037444885.1 Actinomycetota bacterium
GACGGCGCCCCGGACGAGGACTCGCTGCTGCTCGCGGTTGCCGATGCCGGTGGCGAGGACATGCTCGAAGGCGAGGAAGAATGGCTCGTCTACACCGCCCCCGGGGACGTCATGCAGGTCAAGGCGGGCCTGGAGGCGACGGACGTGCCCGTGAAGGGCGCTGAACTGGTCATGGAGCCTGTCACGACGAACGAGCTTTCCGTGGACGACGCTCGCCGAGTCTTGCGCCTTGTCGAGCTGCTCGAGGACCACGACGACATCCAGAACGTCTACCACACGCTGGAGCTCACTGACGAAGTCGCCGAGGCACTCGGCGAATAGCGGTCGCCTTGGGCGCAGTCCGCTACACCGACCTTGCCGCTTCAGGCGAACTCGCGCGTCGTGCGGAGCGGGCGACGGAGATCCTATCCCGTTGCGAGCTGTGCCCACGCGCGTGCGGGGTTGACCGCGTTGCCGGCGAGACGGGCGCGTGCGGTGCCGGTCGCCTCGCGCGCATCTCTAGCGTCGCACCGCATTTCGGCGAGGAACCTCCGCTCGTCGGTCAAGGCGGCTCGGGGACGATCTTCTTCGCTCACTGCTCGCTCGGATGCGTGTTCTGCCAGAACTACGACATCTCTCAGCATGCCTCTGGCAGGGACGCCACGGCTCGTGAGCTTGCGGACGGTATGCTCGCACTGCAACGACAAGGTTGCGAGAACATCAACCTGGTCACGCCGACCCACTTCGTGCCGCAGATACTAGGTGCGCTTGTCATCGCGGCGCGCGACGGTTTGACGCTTCCGCTCGTCTACAACTGCGGAGGATACGAGGCGCTTTCCACGCTCAGACTGCTGAGGGGCGTCGTAGACGTCTACATGCCGGACGCCAAGTACGACGATCCGGAGGTCGCCAGACGACTTTCGGGTGTCGAAGACTACCCCGCGGTCATGTACTCGGCGCTGACGGAGATGCACGAACAGGTCGGCGTACTCGCTGTTGGTGAGCGCGGGGTGGCGACACGAGGTCTGCTCGTCCGGCACCTGGTGCTGCCCGACGGACTTGCCGGGACGGCACAGGTCGCCCGTTTCATCGCCGAGCGCCTATCGCCGGACACCTACGTGAATGTCATGGCCCAGTACCGTCCGGCGCACAGAGCCGCCTCTTTCCCGGAGGTGGCGCGCCGCACGAGCCCCGGGGAGCACGCGGAGGCGGTGCGGATCGCCCGAGCCGCGGGGCTGCGTCGCATCGAGTCGTGAAGCTGTGGACGCGAGCCAGGCGTGCAGATACACTGAACATATGTTCGATTGTTTGCGGCGACGAGGGGAGCCTGCGTGATCATTCTCGGCATCGATCCCGGCCTGGCGAACACCGGGTGGGGAGTGGTCGAGCACGCGGGTAGTCGGTTCAGGTGTCTCGGATACGGATGCATCACCACCTCGCGCGCCGACCGCGCCACCACAAGGCTGCACGAGGTCTACTCGGGGCTCGAGGCCGTGATACGACGGTTCGAGCCCGCGGAGTGCGCGGTCGAGTCCATCTACTTCGGCACCAATGCGAAGACCGCTTTCTCGACCGGCCAGGCGCGCGGCGCCGCCCTGCTGGCGGCCGCGCAGGCCGGGCTGGACCTCGGCGAGTACGGGCCGGGCGAGATCAAGATGGCCGTAGTCGGCTCCGGCCGAGCGGACAAGCGTCAGGTGGCGTTCATGGTGCGCTCCGTGTTGGGGCTCGACGCCGAGCCGGGCAGCGAGCACGCCGCTGACGCTCTGGCGGCCGCGATCTGCCATGCGCACATGCGCGGAGCGCGCTCAAGAGGGGCCATCCGATGATCGCCTTCCTGACCGGCCGAGTCGCGCACAAGGACGCCAGCTCTTGCGTCCTGGACGTGGGTGGCGTCGGGCTGAAGCTGCACATGTCCTCGGCGTCTCTCGCGTCCCTGCCGAGAGAGGGCGATGACGTCACTGTCCATACCTACCTGCACGTCCGCGAGGACGAGCTTACCCTGTTCGGTTTCGAGTCGGGGGAGGAGCGGACGCTGTTCGGGCTGTTGATCACCGTGAGTGGCGTTGGGCCGAAAGTCGCTCTCTCCGTACTCTCGGCCCTCAAGCCTGATGCGTTGCGCGATGCGGTGTCGCGCGAGGACTCGGCGCTTCTGGCTTCCGTCCCCGGAATCGGCAAGAAGACGGCGGAGCGCATCATCCTCGAGCTGAGGGACAAGCTCGGCGCACCGGACCTGGAACGCGGTCGAGCGGCCGTGTCGGGCGCACTGGGAGACGCGCGTGACGCGCTTCTCGCGATGGGCTTCTCATCAACGGAGGTTGCGGTCGCCCTGAAGGGGGCGGATGAGAGCGGAGGAACGCAGGAACTCGTCCGGCGGGCGCTGCGCAGGCTGGGCGGTCGGACATGAGTCCGCAGCCGGAAGGCGATGTCGAGCGTCTGGTCTCGGCGGAGTTCACGGAGGACGACCTCGAGATAGACCGTTCGCTGCGGCCGCGGCTACTCTCCGAGTACCTCGGACAACAGCGCGTCAAGGAGAACCTCTCCGTGCTCATCGAGGCGGCCAAGGCCCGCGGAGAGGTGCTGGACCACGTGCTTCTCTCCGGTCCGCCCGGCCTCGGCAAGACGACCCTCGCCGTGGTCATCGCCAATGAGCTCGGCGTAAACCTGCGCCAAACGAGCGGCCCGGCCATCGAACGCGCGGGCGACCTGGCCGCGGTACTGACGAACCTGGAAGCGCGCGACGTGCTCTTCATCGACGAGATCCATCGTCTGAACCGCCAGGTCGAGGAGGTCCTCTATCCCGCGATGGAGGACTACTCGATCGACATCGTGATCGGAAAAGGACCTGCGGCGCGCACGCTCAGGCTCGACGTGCCGAAGTTCACGCTCATCGGCGCGACCACGAGAACCGGCCTGCTCACCGGGCCGCTTCGCGATCGTTTTGGCATGGCGTTCCGCCTCGACTACTACGCACCCAGCGAGCTGGACGCGATCGTCAGGCGATCGGCTGGCATCCTCGGGATAGAGACGGACGCCGAGGGCGCGGCCGAGATCGCGCGTCGCAGCCGAGGAACGCCGAGGCTCGCGAACAGACTCCTAAAGCGCGTGAGGGACTACGCGCAGGTCAGAAAGGACGGCGTCATCTCGGAGGATGTCGCCGCCGAAGCGCTCGCCTTCTTCGAGGTGGACCACGTCGGACTCGACCGCATGGACCTGTCCATCCTGGAGACCCTGATCCACAAGTTCTCGGGTCGCGCCGTCGGACTGAACACGCTCGCGGCGGCTGTCGGCGAGGAACCCGATACCCTGGAGGATGTGTACGAACCCTACCTGCTCCAACTCGGCTTCCTCGCGCGTACGCCGAAGGGTCGGCAAGCCACACCGCGCGCGTACGAGCATCTCGGAGAGGCGCGGCCCTCCCAGGGTGATGCTCAGCAAGGGCTCTTCTAGAGGCAGATGGCCGCCGAGTAGTCGGGGCGGTGCCGCCGCACGACCCCCACGAGTCGCGACAAGGGAGTGACCCCGCGATGGTGTACGAGCAGGACTACATACTTCGGCTCATCCAGAATGCCGGACAGGCCCTCCGCCGAATCATGGAACTCGTTCATCTCGGCAAGGGGTCGTCCGCGGTCGAGGAGGCCGATGCCCTGGTGACACTGATCCTCGGCGTGGACTCGAAGATCGCCGACGCCATGACCACGCCGAGCATGCTGACTTTCGTGCGCACGGGCGCGGATCTCGATACGCGCAGGGCGCTGCTGCTCGCACGCGCGCTACTGGCACGCGCCGAATCCAGGGCCGCTTGCGCGGACGATGCCGGCGCTGACGCCGACGCCGCCAGGGCGCGCGAGATCGCGTCGGCGGTTGTCGCCGAAGGGATGGACACCGAGCGCGAGGAGGCGCGGTCAGTGGCCGAAGCGGCCGAGGTGTGGCTGAACTCGGGAGGCGCCGCTCCAGACGCGTGAGTCGCGTGGGCGCGGTGTGCCTGCCAGCGCCGAATCGCCCCGGTCAGGTTGTGGCCTCCGCCGCCCACAGGCCGTGAAGGTTGCAGGACTCGATGGCGCGAACAGTCGTGCCGTCATCGACGTCGACTAGCACGCTCACATCGGGATACGCCGCGACCGCGGCGAACATGAAGCGGGCGATGGGCGCCTCGCCGACCAGTATCGTGATCCACTCGATGAAGTGATCCGCGGTGTTGGGATGCGACACCCAGTGACCTACCTTCACAGTGACCCTGGTCTTGTCGCCCTCAGCGGAAAGCTCGATGTAGGGCGTGTGCTTCTTCTCGAAGTCACCTGCGGATTCTATGTCTGAAACCTGGCTCACGCCTCCGAGAATCGGTGCGTCACTCATCGCGCATTCTCCTGTCGCCGGTTCGCGGTCCTGAAGACACACAGGTATATTCCCAGTCCAGGATTTCGCTTCGTTTACGCGCACGGCACCCTATTGTATC
>JBBILP010000120.1:0-4421 GCA_037444885.1 Actinomycetota bacterium
GCCGCTCCCGGACCTCTGCGACTGTACGCGCCTAGTCGTAGGTTCTCGGCCACGCTCATGGGGCCGAAGACCATGCGCCCTTCCGGGACGAGCGACATACCCAGCGCGACCATCCGTTCGGGCCGTCGTCCCGCGACGTCGATTCCCTGGAAGCGCACGCTTCCGGTCCACGGGCGCATGAGGCCGGCGATCGTCTTGAGCAGCGTCGACTTCCCGGCGCCGTTCGCGCCGAGCAGAGTCACGACCTCGCCCGCGCGCACCACCAAGTCCACACCACGCAGCACCCGCACGCGACCGTAGCCCGACGTGAGCCCCGCGACCTCGAGAACCGCCTCGTGCTCAGGCATCGAGTTCCGCCTCTCCGAGGTACGCTTCGATCACGAGCGGGTCCTTCTGGATCAGCCGAGGTGGACCCTCGGCTATCTTCGCTCCTTGATTGAGCACGACTATCTCGTCGGATACCTCCATGACCAGGCCCATGTCGTGCTCAACCACGAGCAGCGTCGTTCCTAGATCACGGATTCGATACAGAACCTCAGCGAGCTCGCCCGTCTCCGCTGTGTTCAGGCCCGCGGCGGGTTCGTCGATCAGCAGTAGTCTCGGCTTGGTCGCCAACGCGCGAGCGATCTCAAGCAGTCTGCGGTGTCCGTGCGGCAGGTCCGCAGCCGGAACATCGACTTCCGCTTCCAGGCCGACCATCCGCAGCAGACGCGAAGCTTCCTCCCGGGAGGCTCGTTCCTCGGCGCCGGTTCCGGGGAGTCTGAACGCGGCGGCGAGCATGCCGGTGCGCGTTCGCGAGTGAAGTCCCACCAGAACGTTCTCGGCAGCGGTCATCTCTTCGAAGAGCTGCGTGTTCTGGAAGGTGCGAGCCATTCCGTCTCGCACCAGCAGGTGCGGCCGAGTGCCTACCGTGCTCTTGCCGTCGAACGTCACCTCGCCGGATTCGGGGACCTCGAAACCGGTGACGCAGTTGAACAGCGTCGACTTGCCCGCGCCGTTCGGGCCGATCAGCGCCTTGATACTCCCCTGCTCGACGTCGAACGACACCGAATCCACCGCGGTGAGACCGCCGAATCGCTTGGTGAGGCCGCGCACGGAAAGAAGTCTCACGCGCGCTCCTTCGAGGGTGCGCTCGTCAGCGGACGCAACCATGCTCCCGCACGCCTGAAGACTCCGGCGACGCCGCCAGGCGCGAACAGCATCACGACGATGATCACAAGGCCGTAGATGTCGGGCGCCCAGTCCTTGATGGTCGAGGCCACTTCCTTCGGGAGGCCGGGCGCGATAGCGCCTACGTAGGGCACGAGCGTAAGCAGTACCGTCGCCGAGAGCGGACCCACGAGCGAGCCCGTCCCGCCGAGAACCGCCATCGCCACGAGCAGAACCGAGAACTCCAGGTTGAAGGGCTTGGGGGAGATGAATCGGACCGCGTGCGCGTACAGAACGCCCGAGACGCCTGCGAGCACCGCCGAGAGCACGAAGACCTGTACTTTCAGCCGCACGGTATCGATACCGCAGGCCATCGCACCGAGCTCCGAACCGTGCAGCGCTCTCATCGCCCTGCCCGGACGCAGCGAAACCACGTTCCAGGACAACAGAAGCGCAACGCCGGCTACGGCCCAGACCAGCCAGTACATCGACTCCGGGCTGCGGAACACGATCCCGCCCAAAGCGATCGGCCCTATGCCGGTGAACCCGTCGAAGCCTCCGGTCACGGCGTCGCCTTCTCGGAAGGCGATGCTCATGATCTCGCCGAAGCCCAACGTGGCCATGGCGAGGTAGTGGCCCTTCAGCTTCAGGCTTGGAATGGCCAGCAGGGCGCCCCCCAGAGCCGAGAGTGCCACCGCGCAGGCCAGCGCCACCGGCCAGGGCCACGCTGCGGTGACAGTGAGGTAGGCGGACGTGTACGCGCCGATGCCGAAGAACGCCGCGTGCCCGAGCGAGATCTGCCCTGCGTACCCGAACAGCAACGCCAGTCCCGTCACCACGATGACGTTGAGACCGACGAACGTGAGAATGCGCGTGAGATACGTCTCGGTGGCGAACGGGGCTACGCCGACCAGTACGGCGAAGGCGAGACAGCAGCCCGCCCGGACTATCGCCATACGTCTTCCCACTAGACCTTCTCCCGCGCCGCGCGTCCGAACAGCCCCTGCGGGCGAACGAGTAGAACGACTAGCAGAACGCCTAGAGGAACCACATCGCGCACCGTGGAGGGCACGAACGCGACAGACATGCTCTCCATTAAGCCCAACACCATGCCGCCCGCGACCGCGGCCATCGGACTGCCCAGGCCACCGAGAATCGCCGCCGCGAATCCCTTCACGCCCATACCCGGTCCCGCGTAGAAGGCGATCGGGGTCAGCGGTATGACCGCCACGCCGGCCATCGCACCCAAGGCGGCGGCCATCGCGAAGCTCGCGGTCACCATCCTGCGGGTATCGATACCCATCAACGCTGCTGCTTCCCGGTTCACCGCACACGCGCGCATGGCGCGCCCGAAACGGGTGCGAGCATAGACGAGGCTCAGGAGCGCGACGACCGCCACCATGAGCGCCCACACCCACAGCGTCTGCCGCTCGATTGCCGCCCCGAGAAGCCCCACGGAGGGTCCAGGGGTGAACGCGGGCATCGACAGCTCGTCAGGACCCAGAGCGTGCCTTGTGAGCGACTCGATCAGAATCGAGCCGCCTATGGTGATGATGATCAACGACAGCATGTCGGGATTGCGTTTCGGCCTGATCGCGGCGAGCTCGAATAGCACACCCGCGACCATCGTGGCGGCCACGCCCAGCACCGCCGCTAGCGGGAGCGGCAGACCTAGGCTTCCGAAAGCGTACGCGGCCAGCATCCCGCCAAGCACGTAGAACTGCCCTTGCGCGAAGTTGATGATGCCGGTAGCGGCGTACACGATGGTGAAGCCGAGGGCGATCAGCGCGTAGATCGCCCCGTTCTTCAAGCCGGCGAACGCGAACTGAGTGATCTCAGAGACTCCCAAGAGCGGCCCTTAACCTATCCCGGCGGCCTGCCGCCGCCTCTGTGCGCGTCGCCGGACAGAGCGGACGACCTCCCCATTCTATGGGGACGCACTGCTCACCGCCAACGCAGGCGTTTCTTCTGACGGCAAAGAAGCGGGTGCCGCCACGAACACGTGACGGCACCCGCGCCAAGAGCGTCTACCGCACTACTCGGCGAGTTTCCACTCGCCGCCCTTGATCTCGTACATGTTGAGGTCGCCGGCGCTCAGACCGTTATGGTCGGTGGCGGAATACGTGAACACGCCGCCTATGCCGACGAAGCCGGATGTCTTCTCTATCTCATCGCGCAGCTGGGCTGCGGTGAAATCGGCCGGCAGCCGCTTGGCCGCTTCCACGATCAAGTACAGGGAGTCATACGCGTGACCCGCGAACGTGTTGGGAGCGTCACCGTACTTGGCGGTGTAGCGGTCGATGAAGTCCTTGGCCACCTTGTAGCTCTCGGTCTCCATGCCGTACGAATCGGGGAGCAGGATCTTGCCTGCCGCGAAGCGGAAGCCCTCGGCCGCGTCGGCGGCGCCCGCGATGAACTCCTTGCGCGCGTTGCCGTGCGTGCCGACGAGCGGGATCGTCATCTTCAGCTGCTGCATGTTCTTGGCGACGATCGAGGCTTCCTTGCCCGCCGAGACCATCAGCACCGCCTGCGCCTTGCTGTTCTTGATCTTGGTGAGCTGAGTGGTCATGTCGGTATCGCCGGGATTGAACGAGTCCTTGGCGACGATCTCAATCCCGTAGTTCGCGGCCATGGTCTCGACGACGCTCGCGCCGTCCTTACCGAAGCCACCAGAATCGGAAATCATGCCGATCTTCGTAAGCCCCTTGCCCTTCAGGTACTCGAGCGTGTAGGGAATCACGAGCGTGTTCGACCAGGGGGTCTGGAATACCAGCGGATCGAACTTGGCGGTGATAACCGTGCCGCCGGCCATCGAGACCTGCGGGACACCGGCGGTGTTGACCGCGTCTCTGATCGCCATGGTCTGGCTCGTGCCCGTCGCGCCGATCAGCGCGACGACTTTGTCCTGCTCGAGCAGCTTCGTGGCGGCTGCGACCGCCTTGGAGTCGTCCGTACCGTCGTCCTCGATGACGACCTCGATCATCCGCCCATTGACGCCTCCGGCATCATTGATGCGAGCGGCCTCCAGCTCAAGGGCGTTCTTCTCAGGCTCGCCCAGACCGGCGTACGTGCCCGTGAGTGAGACCACAGCGCCGATCTTGATCGGCTCCTTCTTCTCCGGCTCTTTGGTCTGGTCGCCGGTCTCTTGCTGCTGGCAGCCCGCCACACCAACGGCCAAGGCGACCACAAGCAGCATCAAGAGAACGAATATGCGGTTCCGTGCTCCCATCACCCCACCCCTTCCTCTCCTAGTACCCTGCTATCTCCTCCTG
>JBBILP010000121.1:0-4378 GCA_037444885.1 Actinomycetota bacterium
CGGCCTACGGCTGCGTCGGAGTGCCCATGGGCGCGGTGGTCGAAGGGGAGATCGTCGATCCTCACGCTGTGGCGGGAGCGATACGCGACCTCTGGAGGCATTCGGGTGTCAAGGGCAAAGAGGTCGCAATCGGGGTCTCCAACCAGAAGGTCGTCGTCAGGCTGATCGACCTGCCGTTCATGGAGCGGGCGGAACTCCAAGGCGCCATACAGTACCAGGCGCAGGACTACATCCCGATACCTCTCGAGGACGCCATCCTCGACTTCCAGATCATCGGCGACTACATGACCTCGGCGGACGAGCACATGATGGAAGTGCTGCTTGTGGCGGCCCAGCGGGACATGATCGCCAATGCTGTCGCGGCGGTCGAAGGCGCAGGCCTCAAGCTGGCCCAGATCGACGTCACCTCGTTCGCGCTCGTCCGAGCGCTCCTCGGGACCGTGTCGAGCGTGCTCCCCGAGGAGACCGAGGAGACGGGCGACGCGCTCGGCGTGATCCACATCTCATCCGGACTCACCAATATCGTGGTGGTGGAGCGGGACATCCCGCGATTCACGCGGGTGTCGGCGTTGGCGGGCAACCAGTTCACTCAGGCCATCGCCAACGTGCTGAACCTTACGTTCGACGAAGCCGAAGACCTGAAGATACGCGTGGGCCTGCCCGATATCGAGCAGCACACGCTTCCCGAGATCCCCGGAGTCGAGCCTGCAAGCGCGCAGGCCGCGCAAGACGCACTTGAGCGCGAAGTGAGCAAGTTCATCGCCGAGGTCCGTCGATCGCTCGACTACTACCTGACTCAGACCACGCAAGTGCGCACAATACGTCGCATCTACCTGACCGGGAGCGGCGCGCAGCTGGCCAATCTGAGCAACTACCTCGAGAAGGGGTTGCAGGCTCAGGTCGTCATCACCGATCCGCTCACTCGAATCCAGATTCCGCAGAACGTCGAATCCGCCGTAGTGGCGGACCGCATGGGCTCGGCAGCGGCCATCGGGTTGGCGATGGGTGGTGTCGCCTGATGGTGCGCATCAACCTGCTTCCTCCGGAGATAGCGCAGAAGCGCAAGCTCGAGTCGATGCTCGGGTACGTGGTCGTCGCTGCTGTCGCGGTGTTCGCCGTCGTGGCCATCGCCTTCATCTTCGCGAGCCTGCAGCTCGGCGGGAAGGAAGAGGAGCTCGCCACAGTCCAACAGCAGGCCGCCGACAACATGGCGAAGGCCGAGGACCTCAAGATCTTCGAGACCAAAGAGCAGGAGCTTTCCACGCTCGAAGCGACGGCTGAACTGGCATTGGCGCAGCGTGTGGATTGGGGGCGCCTCGCCAACGAGCTGTCGCTGATCGTCCCAGCGGATATGTGGCTTGAGAACGCGCGTGCGCACGAGGAGGACGGGCTTTCGCTCACGGGTTACGCTCTCGACGACCCCGATGACGTTCCTGACCTCGGGCACAAGGCGATCGTCAAGCTACTGGTTCGTCTTGCCGATCTCGACCTGGTCAACAACGTGTGGCTCACGAACTCGGCGAAACAACAGTTCTCGGTCGGTGACGCGCCGGCGACTGACGTCATCGCGTTCACCATCGAGACGAGTGTAGTGAGGCCGCCTGCACCATCAGCGCCGACGACCGCGGGCGTTCCTGCCCCGCCGCCGGCCGCACCGTAGGAAGGGCAGCACGAGATGAAGCTATCGCCAAGGGACCAGGTTCTCGTAGCGATCGTTATCGTCGTGGCTGTGGCGGCGGCTGCGGTCTTCTTGCTGGTCGTTCCGCGGTTCCAGAAGGCTGGTGAACTCGACACTCAGATAGTCGGTGCGAGGGCGGAAGCTGACGAGGCGCAGGTGCTCCTCGAGAGGCGGGTGGCGGCGAAGACAGCCGCCGCGTTCACGAGCGCGAAGCTCATGTCCTTGTCGAACCGCATGCCCGATGCGCCGGAAGTCCCCGCTCTCATCATCGAGCTGCAGGACACCGCCAACGAGGCGGGACTGGAGTTCGTGCAGATCGCACCGAGGGATCCCGTGGTCCAAGCCGGCTACACCGCGTACCCGATCGACATGCTGGTACGCGGGAAGTGGCAGGACTACGTCGATTTCCTGCAGAGGCTGAAGAAGCTCAACAGAGGGCTGAGGATACGGTCGTGGTCCGTCAGCCCGATCATGCCGGACCTCGAGAACGAGGTCACCACCGACGACGAGTTCGCAGTGTCGGTCACGACGCAGATCGAGGTGTATACGCTCGCACCTCCGCCCCCGCCGGTCGAGGCTACCGTGACGCCGACACCCGCTCCGGCGCCCTAGACTGGGAGTGCAGAAGTGGTCGATCAGGTAACACCACAGATAGAGCCGCAGCCGATGCCCAGCCCCGGGTCCACCGCGCCTCAGGGCGGGATAAGGGGCTTCATGTCGACTACGACAGGAAAGGTCGTGGTCATAGGCTGCGCGGTGTTCCTGCTGCTGAGCGTACTCGCGACAATCGCGCTCGTCGTGTTCGGCTTCGTCATAGGCAAGAAGGTAGTCGACGAGGTACAGCTACAGGTGCAGCAGGGCCTGGAGTCGACGGTGACCGCGGGAGGCCCAGCTCCGACCTCGGCAACGACGACCGCGACCATTCCTCCGAGAGTGCCGAACAGCGAGGTCTTCACGTTCAGAGACGTCTTCGAACCGCTCGTGCTCGACATGCCGGCTCCCAGCTCGGATGACACCAGCGGAGGAGACGGCGCAGACGTGTCGCAGGACACGTTGTACCTGCAGGACATCGTGACCGAGGACGGCGAGGACAAGGCCGTGCTCACGTACAACGGAACCGAATACACCCTCGCCGAGGGCGAGGGGATTCCGAACACGCCCTGGCAGGTGCTCTCCATCGGCCAGAACTCCGTGGTCATGCTGTACGGCGACACTCAGGTCACCTTGAGCGTGGGCCAAGGCGTGACCAAGTAGAGGCTGTACGCGCCGCTCCGATGTCCATGGGAGCGAACCCCCAAGTACTCTCGGCTACCGCGCAGGTATAGGTGCCTCCTGGTGGTAGAATCATCGCACCACGTCGAGGGTAGGGAGGCGTTGCATGCGCTACGAGACCGCTGGCGAGTCGCATGGGCGGGCGCTCGTGGCGATCGTCACGGGTGTGCCGGCGGGCGTCCCGATCGATCCCGACCTCATTGATGCCGACCTCCGGCGCCGACAGAGCGGCTACGGGCGTGGCGGCCGCATGCAGATAGAGAGCGACAAGGCGCTCATCCTGTCCGGCGTACGCTTCGGGGCGACCATAGGAAGCCCTGTGGCTCTCACGGTCGCCAACCGCGACTGGGACAACTGGACCGACGTCATGTCGGTCACCGGTGAGTCATCGGAGCGAGCCCGGGTGACAGCTCCTCGGCCAGGCCATGCCGACCTCGCTGGCGTCGCAAAGATCGGCAGCTCGGATTGCCGAGACGTGCTGGAGCGCGCGAGCGCCAGAGAGACAGCGGCGCGCGTCGCCGCTGGAGGCGTGCCGAGAGCGCTGCTGCGGTGTCTCGGAGTCGAAGTCGGCTCGTATGTGGAGAGCATCGGCGCGGAGTCGTGTGGAGATGCGATCGACCCTGGCTCGGTGGATGCCCATACGATCGAGGCGAGCGAGGTGCGTTGCCCGGACGCCGAAGCGAGCGTGCGCATGTGCGAGGCGATCGACTCGGCCCGCGAGAACGGCGAGAGCCTGGGTGGTGTGTTCGTCGTGTACGCACGCGGCCTCGTGCCCGGCGTAGGCAGTTACGCCGAGGCCGGATCCAGGCTGGATGGCAGGCTTGCCGCCGCTGTCATGTCGGTTCCAGCGATCAAGGGAGTCGAGATAGGCGACGGCTTCGCGCTGGCTTCGCATGTCGGATCTCGCGCTCACGATGAGATCACGTTCGAGTCGGGCAAGGGTATCCTCCGACCGACCAACAGAGCCGGTGGGCTAGAAGGCGGGATGACGAACGGCGAGACCCTCGTGGTCCGAGCCGCGATGAAGCCGATTCCGACGCTCATGCAGCCCCTCGCGAGCGTGGATCTGGCGACGCTCGAACCCGTGGACGCGTCGAAAGAGCGGTCGGACGTCTGCGCGGTGCCGGCCGCGGCGGTGGTGGCCGAAGCGGAAGTGGCCTTCGTCCTCGCGGACGCCTACCTGCGCAAGTTCGGCGAAGACTGCCTGGGAGACACCGTGGCGGCGCTGGAGAGGTACCGTGAACGGCTCCCAAGGTGAGCCCGGCGGGCGACCGGAGCGTGAGCACCTGTTCCTCATCGGGTTCATGGGCGCCGGAAAGAGCAGGGTGGGGGGCCTGGTTGCAGGCGCACTCGGACGTCCATTCGTCGACTTGGATCACTTGGTGGAGGAAAGGGAGGGGCGAAGCGTGACGTCCGTCTTTCAGGATT
>JBBILP010000122.1:0-4330 GCA_037444885.1 Actinomycetota bacterium
GATTCGCGCAGCCTGTGACAGCGCCGATGCCGTGTTCCTTGAGGAAGCGAAGTCGAGTATCGAACGCTGGGTCAATCACCCGGAGTTGCTGCGCGCACATGCAGACCCGTCGCGCGTCGTGCATGCGCCAACCTCTGCTCTTGAGTCTAGTCGAAGGTTCGCCTAACAATGAGATCAACCCGACAACGCTCCGCGTTGCGGGTTATCTCAAACACGTTAGCACCACGCTCAGCGCCCGCGTCGATTCTCCTCGCCCAACGACCTGACGCTTTGGGGCCTCACGATCACGTAGTCCTCGCCACGCATCTTCGCTTCAATCTGAGGCCACTTGTTCACGAGGACTCTGAACAGCTCCCACAGGCCGTATGTGCTCGGGCAGGCGACTTCGACCACGCAAACGCCTGACTCGAGGAGCGCGGCGCGCTCATGCTTGCGAATCTTGATGTGACGATCACTCGTCACGAGGACGTAGCCGCCGCCCTTGGCGAAGGCCAGGTGCTCCTTGTCGGTCTTCGACCGCAAGCCCTGGTCCTGAACGCAAGTCGACTCGATCCCCATGGCGTCAAAGGCACGGGCGATTCGCGGGGGCAGGTTCTCGTCGAAGAACAGCTTTATGCTGCCACCCGCCTCGCAATCGAATGTTCGAACTCGACCGCGCATGTGACGCAGTCAGCGGGGATCTCGTACCAGTCCGCGACCATGGAGGGGGAATCGCCAGCGGCGACCAACGACGCCAACACGTCGGTTGGCAGTCCGTAGTCGACGAGGGTCGGCTCCCCGAAGGCCACCTCTGGATCCACCACCACGCCGCCATGAACGCCCAGCGGGAACCACCGTCGGGCAAGCTCGCTGTCGTGGTAGAACTCGATGTCCTGGAAGAACGGACGGACAACGTCTTCCATGACGATATGGTTCGGTCGACGACCAGCAATCTCGATGCACGCGAACTCCCCGCGCTCGTCAATCTCGGCGAAGATCGCCTGCCCGTCCGTGGCCAGACGCTTGCAGGCCAGCGGATGATCGAAGTCGTATGAGTCTCGTAGGACCTCGACAACGCTGCGAATGTACTGGAGCGGCAGCTTCAGCCTTCTGAACTCGCCCACCAGCTTCAGCTCAACCAGGTTCAGGAACGACAGTGCCGCCTCGTCCTCAATGGGCGGCAAGTCGAGCTGAATCAGAGGGCGTGCGGATGCAGAGTCGGGGCTGGAAGATCGGCCAATCGCCCAGCGGCGAAGACTCTGCGCCGGGATGCCCGTGAGTTGAGCCGCGCGCGGGAACGAATACAGGCCTCGGCCCACGAGAAGGATCTGCTGCGTCATGGGTGTCACCATCCTTCGAGTCGCTGCGCCCAGTCTACCAAAGCATGTTGACCCGCCGCCGTGTATACATGACGTGACACGCAGGGGGCCATGAGCGTTGGAGCTGCGGCCGATGACTAGCGGCGCTACCCGTCGGCGCCGCCATCCTCCTACACGCGCCCGGCGCGGGTGCGACCACGACCCGTGTCAGTACCTCGTGCGATACTCTGAGTGTGCTGGCGTACGACGCCACACACACGCAGCGCGACGCCAGAAGGGCTACACATGGACCACCCCGTCATCAGCCTGTTCTCGGGTGCCGGAGGACTCGATCTCGCCGTTCATCGGTGCGCCGAGCCCCCCTTGGCTCAGGACGGCACGCCAAGCCCGCTCCGGGTTGCAGTTGCCACCGACTACTGTGAGACCGCTCTCGCGGCGTTCACCGGAAACTTCTCCGACACGCCCACCCTCGTGGATGACATTCGCGAACTCTCGTCGTCGACCTTGCTACGCGTCGGTGGGCTCTCTCCGGGGGAGGCCACGCTGGTAGTCGGTGGCCCACCGTGTACACCGTTCTCCAAGTCCGGGTTCTGGATTGCAGAGAAGCGCAACAGCGCCGACCCAGATGCCTCTCTACTCGATGAGTACGTGCGGGTCGTGGCCGAGACGCGACCGGCGGCGTTCATCTTGGAGAACGTGCAGGGGCTCACCTACCGCACGCATCGCAGGCAGTTCGAGCGTTTGCTGGGGCAACTGACGGACCTCGGATACAACCCACGCTGGCAGGTCCTTATCGCCGCCGACTATGGAGTGCCGCAACTGCGCAGACGGGTCTTCGTCGTGGGACGCCGGGACGGAATCCCGTTCACGTTTCCCTCGCCGACGCACGGTGGCGTAACGGAGAGGCAGGACCACTCGCATCCCGATCGCCTGCCATACGTCACCGCGAGCCAGGCGTTCCTTGGCCTCCCGGAACTGCCGGAGCCTGACGAGCTTGCCGAGGGTGAGTTCGCCGAGCTTCTCGCGGAGATACCGCCCGGTCAGAACTACCTGTGGCACACAGAGCGATTGGGCGGTCGTGACGTGTTCAAGTGGCGAACGCGCTACTGGACGTTCCTACTGAGACTGCACCCCGACCGTCCGTCTTCGACTATTCAGGCGCAGCCCGGTCCGTGGGTGGGGCCCTTCCATTGGGACAACCTCCCGAACCCTGACGGGCAGATGCGGGCACGCAGACTGCGCGTACCGGAGTTGCTTCGACTCATGACGTTCCCGGATGACTTCGCCGTCGTCGGTGATCGCATGACTGTGCAGCGCCAGATTGGCAACGCTGTGCCACTGGAACTCGGCAAAGTCGTAGTTCGCGCCTTGCTGCAACAGCTGGGACTCCTGGACCCGCCTCCAGCTTCCCGCGAAGAGAGGACGCCGGTTGGACTACTTGCGGGCTAGCCAGAAGCTGTCTGCGGCGTTGGACCTCGCGCGCTCGGGCGACTCGCTGCCAGAGGAGTGGATCGAGTGCGTGCGCGAGGTCGCTGCGGAACCATACAAGACCTTCACGCCGTTCCTCGGTACTGCGCTGCTCGCGAAGAGCGTGGATCCAAAGCTCGATCCCCTCTCCATCAAGGAGGACTACGGTGATCGGGCCTATTCCGCGCGCGGACTCGCGCATCGTGTCCTGGTGCCGCGCCTGATTGAGGAACACATCGACATCCGCAATCGGGGTCCTGAGCCCCTGAACAACCAACCCTTCTTCCGCTACAACCACGTGGATGAGATTGAGCGCGTCAAACATCCCGCCTCCCTGGAACGCCTCAAGACGATCCTTCGCAAGGTCGATGCACTCGATGAAGTTGGTGCCCTGCTGGCGCTGGCGGCGTTCGTTCGCCAGCGACTCGAGGCAACGACTCTCACTGTCATTCCTGTGATCGATGACGCCATCGACTCGCTGGACTGCCTTGTTGCCGCCATGGGCACATTCCTGAATGAGGACACCGAAGAGGGCAAGCGCGCCCAAGCGTTGGTCGCCGCGGTCATGGACTGCGCGTTTCGTGAGGTGCGTACCGCGCGCATCAACGATCCCTCTCGCCACTACCCGGGAGACGTAGTCGCGCTCGACGGCGACGCGGTCATTCTCAGCGTTGAGGTCCGCGCCAAGCCGGTCAGCGCAGCAGAGGTCACCCGCTTCGCACGTGAGTGCGCACTTGCCGGAATCACACGCTGTATCGTCGCCGCCTTCGCGCCGGGCCAGGCTCGGCTGGATGAGGACTCGCTCGCAAGTGCCGCGCTGGCTTGCGGGACCGTTCTTCGCATCCACTACAGCGCCGAGGCGCTGCTCTATTCCGGACTGTCTTGGCTCGACGGTGACATTTCGCCGGTCGTAGAGTCGCTGCCTGCTCGAATCCTCGACAGGCTTGACGGGCTTGAGGCACGCATCGACTCGCTCAACAGGTGGGCAGAGCTGTGTCAGAAGGGGTAGCAGACTGAGCGGGTGCTAACCCGGGGATCAACCCGACTCGCTTCGCTCGCGGGTTATCCCCAAGAACGTTGGCCCCCACTCCGCTGGCGCAGCTTACCGTCGGCTGGAGCTTAGGCAGGAACGTGAGGTGCGGGTCACTCTAGGCGCGGTGGGGCCGCCCGGGCCGGCAACTGCGTCGCCGGCCACGTGCTGCAAGGGCCCTTTGGCGTGTCGGGGAGCCAACCAAGGTTTCCAGCGGGCGGCGCGAGCACTACGATGAGCGGGACGGCGGGTGGCAGGGCGCCACCGCTGAAACCTAACAACGTTGGCCCCCACTCCGCTGGCGCAGCTTACCGTCGGCTGGAGCTTAGGCAGGAACGTGAGGTGCGGGTCACTCTAGGCGCGGTGGGGCCGCCCGGGCCGGCAACTGCGTCGCCGGCCACGTGCTGCAAGGGACCTTTGGCGTGTCGGGGAGCCAACCACGGTTTCCAGCGGACGGCGCGAGCACTACGATGAGCGGGACGGCGGGGTGCAGGGCGCCACCGCTGAAACCTAACATCGTTAGCGATACAGGTGG
>JBBILP010000123.1:0-4288 GCA_037444885.1 Actinomycetota bacterium
GTCACGACCCACTACATGGACGAGGCGGAGCACTGCGGCACCCTGGCGTTCATCCACGCCGGGCGGATCATCGCCCGGGGCGGCCCGGCGCAGCTCAAGGCCACCGCGATGCGCGGCGGGGTCCTGGAGATCGTCGCCGAGCCCTGGATGCAGGCGATGGCCCTGGTGGGGGACCTCCCGCTCGCCCGCGAGGCGTCGCGGCCCCGCGAGAGCCCGCACGTCGCGACGCCGTACGCGGCCGCGACGCCGTCACTCGCTCGCTGGCGTGGGGCGCTGACGACTTGGGCGAGCGGTGTGGGCTCGCGCGCGTCAAGGACGGTGTCGCGCCTCTTGCTCGCCGCGCTCGGGCTGGCGGCCATGGCGCCGCTTTGGCGCGAGCGAAAGACGTACGGGGAATCCTCGCAATGTCAGACGTCCGGGGGAGGATGTTGAGGAAGCGGCGGACGGATGCTACACTGCGGGAGCTCATTTCCTGCTCCGGGCTATGCCTTCAGTCCCGGGGCCGCAGAAGCCCAGAGGAGGTGAACGCATTGAAGGCTTACGAACTAATGACTATCACGCACCCCTCCCTCGACGATGAGGCGCGCGCGGCACTGATCGAGAAGATCAAGGGCCTGATCGCGCAAGACGGCGGCGTGGTCGACGAAGTCGACGAGTGGGGACGGCGGCGTTTCGCCTACGAGATGAAAGACCTCACCGAGGGCGACTACACCGTCTTCCAGTTCCACGCCATGCCTGCCACGATCGCCGAGCTGGACCGCGTCCTGCACATCACCGATCCGGTAGTTCGCACCATGCTGGTGTGTAAGGACACGGCGTAGCGTCTGCTGGCTTCGGTGATCGTATCCGAGGCGGAAGTCGAGACGGGCATCCGTGCCCGAACGACAGGGGTGAGAACACATGAGCATCAACAGGGTTTGTCTTACGGGGAATCTCACGAAGGACCCGGAACTGCGCAACACCGCAGGCGGTACCGCGGTGCTGAAGATGCGGCTCGCGGTGAACGACCGCCGCAAGAACCCGCAGAGCGGTGAGTGGGAAGACGCGCCGAACTACATCGATGTGACGATGTTCGGGTCGCGGGCGGAGAGCGTGTCACGCTTCCTGTCCCGCGGAACGAAGATCGCGATCGACGGCAAGCTTCGCTGGAGTGAGTGGGAGTCCTCGGGAGAGAAGCGCTCCAAGCTCGAGGTCATCGCCGATGACCTGGAGCTGTTGGGATCTCGCGACGGAGGCGGTTCGGCCTCGGCCTCGAGCACGGGCGGCGGCAGTGCTGCAGTCGCTGACGAGCTCGAGGGCGAAGAGATTCCGTTCTAGAAACAACGCTGAGCGGCGGAACCCTCCCGCCGCTCGAAGGAAGGGTCTCCTAGGGAGACACATGGAAGGAGGTAGCGGAGTTGTCCGACTACGCGCGTAGACCAAAGCGCAAGTACTGCGTGTTCTGCAAGGACGGTGTGAAGCACATCGACTACAAGGACGCGCAAGGCCTGCGCAAGTTCGTGACCGATCGCGGGAAGATCAAGCCCCGCCGAGTATCCGGGAACTGCGCACAGCACCAGCACCAGCTCTCGATAGCCGTGAAGCGCGCCCGCGAGATGGCTCTCATGCCCTACGCGGTGCCCGTCATCAGCACTCGCGTCGAGGGCCGGGGGCGCAGGTAGTACTTGGAGCGCTCCCGCAACACCGCGCGCGACCTAGCGCTGCTGTCGTTCACGTGTGTCGCGGCGGCCGTCGTCGCACGCGCTCTTCCGCCGGTTGGCGTCCCGCTCGCGGCTTTCGCGCTCGTGTGGACGACGCTGGTGTGGGGCAGTGGCGTAGCGTTGGCCTTCTGCGTGGTGGCCACGGCGGCGGCGGCTGTGCTGCAGCCATCATCGGCCATCTTCGTGCTACCGGCGTTTGTGGCCGCAGGTCCTCTCGGCGTTCGAGTCGCTCGGTGGCGCGGGCCGTACGCGTTCATCCTGATGCTCTCGGCGGTGGTGTTCGCCGGTAGTCTGGCGGCGGACGTCGCGTCGTTCGCGGCCGCCGGAGTGCCCTTTGCGCAGGGCGTACGCGAAACGGTCACTGTGGCCGCCGACCAAGTGCTGGCCGCCAACCCGCCGACCGGGACCGATGATCAGATCAAGGCGGCCAAGGCGGCCCTCGAGGCCTGGAAGGGCTTCCTCATCATGACGTGGCCGGCAGGCTACATGATGATCGCGATAGCGGCCGCGTACGTCGCCGCGATCGCGGGAGACCGTGTCGCGAAGAGGCTCGGAGCCGAATGGCGCCCCATGCCTCAACTGAAGCAGGTGGACTTGAGTGTCCACATCGCTTGGCCAGTGATCGGCGGGCTTGCCGCCCTGTCGGTCGCCGCACTCACGCACGTGTCCGGCGGAATCGCGCAAGCGATCGGGCTCAACCTGCTCGTAGTGGCGAGACTTCCTTTGTCGCTGCAGGGCCTGGGTGTGTTCGCGTCGCTCTACGACAAGCTCGGCGTAGGCAAAGTGGGCCGTGCGTTCGGGTACGTGTTACTGCTGCTGGCTGAGGTGTTCATGTTCGCTGTCAGTCTGGTCGGCCTGGCCGATCTATGGGTCAATTTCAGACGATTGGACCGCGCTTCGGCGGGCGGTACGCCGCTTGAGCGCCCTGGGTCGTCGGGATAGAGTTGGAGTCACTTCTCGACCGCCCATCTCGTGGCGCGAGGCGGTCGGTCAAGACGGAGGAGCACACATGAAAGTCATACTCATGCAGGACCTGAAGGGCCGCGGCACCGAAGGCGACATCATAGAGGTAGCGCGCGGATTCGCGGTCAACTACCTGCTGCCACGCAAGGTGGCCGTCGAGGCGACGAGCGGCAATCTCAAGCAGCTCGAGGCGCGTCGGCACAACATCGCGAAGCGCGAGGCCGCGCGTCGCAACGACGCCGAAGGCATCGCCGCGGCGCTGGAGGGATCGACCGTCGTGATCGAGGCGAAGGCCGGCGACGAAGGTCGGCTCTACGGGTCGGTCACCTCGCAGATGATCGAGGACGCGATCTTGTCCCAGCTCAGCGTTCAAGTGGATCGCAAGAAGATGTCGGTCCACGGGCATATCAAGACGCTCGGCGAGCACACGGTTTCAGTGTCCTTGCACCGCGATGTGAAAGCCGACGTGGTCGTCAACGTCATCGCCGAGGGCAGCGAGCCGACTGCGCCCGCAAAGGCGAAGGCCGCTGTCGAGGAGTCGGCCACCGGTGCGGCACAGGCTGAGACCGCCGTGCAGGCCGAGGCCGACGCGGAGCCCGCCGCCGCCGAAGAGCCCGCCGCCGAACAGGCTTCGACGGAGGTCGACACCGCGGCCGACGAGGGCGCCGATGACGAGACCGAAGCATCGGCAGAGGACGCGAACGAATAGCGATCGGCGAGCCGCCCCGGTCGGCGTCGCGCGCACAAGCGGAGACCGGGGCGAACCTCGAGGAGGAACGATGGCGGTGAGCAGGGCATCGAGAGGGGCGCCGTCACGGGTGCCTTCCGGTCGCGTGCCGCCGCAGAACCTGGACGCCGAGCGGTCGCTTCTCGGCGCGATGTTCATCTCCGCCGAGGCCGTCGAGGTCGGACTCGCGAAGGTGGCGGCGGAGGATTTCGTGTGGCCGAGCCACCGCAAGGTCTTCGCGGCGATGGCGCAGCTGCACGGCAGAGGCACCCCGATCGATCACATCAGCGTGGCGGATAGGCTCGAGGCTGAGGGGGACCTGGAGAACGTAGGCGGCAAGACCTACCTACTCGATCTGACGGGCGCAGTTCCTACCGCCGCGAACTCTGGATACTACGCGGACGTCGTGAAGCGAACGTCGATGCTGCGACAGCTGATCGAAGCCGCGACTGAGGTCGTCGAGATGGGCTACGAGGCCCCGGACGACCTTGACGAGATCGTCGAAGAGGCCGAGAAGCGCATCTTCGAGGTCACGAAGAAGCGAGTCCAGAGCAAGTTCATGCCCATCGACACTCTGCTTGTCGAGGGTTTCCACCGTCTAGAGGAGCTGTCCGAGCGTCAGGAGCACCTCACAGGCGTGCCGAGCGGGTTCTACGACCTGGACAAGCAGCTCGCCGGGCTTCACCGTGGGGACCTGATCATACTCGCGGCAAGACCGTCCGTCGGCAAGACGGCGCTCGCGCTCAACATCGCGGTGCGCTCCGCGAAGGTCGGCACGTCGGTGGCTGTCTTCAGCCTGGAGATGTCGAGCGAGCAGCTCGTCCAGCGCCTGCTGTGCATGGAGGCGAACATCGATTCCCAACGCCTCAGGACGGGCGAGTTCCGAGAGAGCGACTGG
>JBBILP010000124.1:0-4284 GCA_037444885.1 Actinomycetota bacterium
ACGCGCCAGTCCTCGGGCCACGCGGCGACATAAGGATACAGGGGAGTCTGTCGCGCCAGCGACACCGGGAGCATGCTCGCCGCCGACGGACCGACGCCCAGGTACGACACGCCGGTCCAGTAGCCGAGGTTGTGGCGGGACTCCTCGCCGGGTCTCGCATAGTTGGCGACCTCGTATCGGCGCAGACCAGCCGCCCGCAGCAGATCGTCGGCAACGCTCATCATCTCGGCAGCCTGATCCGGATCTGGCGCGGCCATCCGCCCCGAGACGACCTCCTCGGCAAGGGCTGTTCCCCGCTCGATGGAGAGCGGATACACGCTCAAGTGGCCGGCACCGGCTGACACCGCCCGCTCGAGGGTGTCGCGCCAGGACTCCGTCGTCTGGCCCGGAACTCCACACATGAGATCCAACGAGACGCGTTCGCCTGTGGCGGCCAGTATGTCCACCGCTCTCGACGCCGCGACGGAATCGTAGCCGCGGCCAAGCGTCTTCAGCACCGCGTCATCGAATGACTGCACGCCGAGGCTGAAGCGATTCACGCCCGCCTCTACCAGAGCTCCCACGAGTTCGGCGTCGGTGGTGTCCGGGTTGGTCTCAACGGTCATCTCGACGTCCGGCGACACGGGTATGTCGGCGCGAAGTCTGGCGACCGTCCTTGCCAGGAGCCGTCCCAACACGGTGGGCGTGCCCCCGCCGAAGTACACGCTCTCGAGCCCGTCCAGTATTCGCCACTCGATGAACTCCTCTAGGAAGGCGGACACCGCCTCGCAGAACGCCTCGCCAAGCGTAGCGTCCTTGCCGAGTCTTCGAGCCACATAGTGGACGACATCCTCAGCGGCCTTCGCGTCGTGGAGCCCGGGTGACGAGTGGAAGTCACAGTACGGGCACTTCGACGCGCAGAAGGGCACGTGAACGTAGAGGGAGATGGGACCCCGCGCGGGGACGCGTGCGTCGTCCGCGTTGACCGGCAGGTCACTCATCCACTTTGAGGATGGCCATGAACGCCTCCTGCGGAACCTCAACGTTGCCGACGGCCTTCATCCGCTTCTTTCCCGCCTTCTGGCGCTCCAGGAGCTTCCGCTTCCGCGAGACGTCGCCGCCGTAGCACTTGGCGAGCACGTCCTTGCGCTTGGCGCGCACTGTCTCTCGGGCGATGATTCGCCCTCCAATCGCCGCCTGGATAGGCACTTCGAACATCTGGCGCGGGATGATCTCGCGTAGCCGCTCGGTGAGCACCTTGCCGCGCTGGTAGGCCTTGTCCTTGTGAACAATGAACGACAGAGCGTCCACGGGCTTTCCCGAGAGAAGGATATCCAGCTTCACCAGGTCGCTCGTCTTGTACCCGACGTACTCGTAGTCAAGGGACGCGTATCCGCGAGTGCGCGATTTCAGCTGGTCGAAGTAGTCCATGATCATCTCGGACAGCGGCATCTCATAGTGCATCTCGACCGTGGTCGCCGAGAGGTACTGCATGTCCTTGAACCTCGCCCTCCTGCCCTCGGAAAGCTCCATCACCGCGCCCACGTACTCCGGTGGCACGAGGACCGTCGTCTTGAGGTAGGGTTCCTCGATGCGCTCGATCGAGCCGGGGTCCGGGACGTCCTGCGGGGAGTGCACCGCGAGCACTTCGCCGCTGGTCGTGGTGACGCGGTACTCCACGGAGGGCGCCGTCGCGAGCAGGTCGAGGTCGAACTCCCGCTCGAGACGTTCCTTGACGACCTCCATGTGAAGCAGGCCGAGGAACCCGGTGCGAAACCCGAAGCCGAGAGCGTGACTCGACTCAGGGTCATACGTGAGGGCGGGATCGTTCAACCGCAGCTTGTCCAGCGCGTCTCTAAGATCGGGGTATTGATCGCCGTCGATCGGATACAAGCCGGTGAAGACCATCGGCTTCACCTCGCGGTACCCCGGCAGAGCCTCCTGGGCGCCGCCCCGCGAGATCGTGATGGTATCGCCCACCTTGACTAGCGCTGGGTCCTTGAGGCCGGTGATCACGTACCCGACCTCGCCCACGCCGAGCTCCTGCACCGGCGTGTTCGCGGGACGCCGTACGCCAACCTCCTCCACCTCGGTCACGACACCCGACGCCATCATCTTGACCTTCGTGCCCTTGGACATGCGTCCGTCGACGATTCTCACGAGGGCCACGACACCTCGGTACGGGTCGAAGTACGAATCGAAGATCAAGGCCTTCAGCGGGGCGGTCTCGTCGCCGACGGGCGGAGGGATACGAGTCACCACCGCTTCGAGGGCCTCTCGGACTCCTTCGCCGGTCTTACCGCTGGTCAGCACGGCTTCCCCGGCCGGTATGGCGAGTGCCTCCTCAATCTCGTGACTCGCGCGATCGACGTCCGCCGAGGGCAGGTCGATCTTGTTGATCACCGGAATGATCTCAAGCCCCGCGTTCATGGCCATGAGCGCGTTGGCCACGGTCTGGGCCTCGACCCCTTGGGCGGCGTCCACCAGGAGCAGGCAACCTTCACACGCCTGGAGAGACCTGCTGACTTCGTACGTGAAGTCGACGTGACCGGGAGTGTCGATCAGGTTCAGCTGGTAGGTGGTACCGTCTTCGGCGTCGTACATCACTCGGACGGCCTGGGCCTTGATCGTGATGCCGCGCTCACGCTCGATGTCCATCGAATCGAGCACTTGCTCCACCATGTCCCGCTGCTCAAGCGTATGCGTCAACTCGAGCACGCGATCCGCCAGGGTCGACTTGCCATGGTCGATGTGCGCGATGATGGAGAAGTTGCGGATGTGGGAGGGGTCGGTCATATCCGAGCAAGCATATCAGGGTCGCACTACCCTCGGAAGGCGCTGAGCCAGGCCGACAGGCTAGGGTAGCATCGAGACAGGATGGCAGTTCTGGCAGAGGTTGTCCTCCGCCTCTACCAGGAAGTTTGTGGCCTGCGACTCATGAGGGAAGGTCTGGAACAGCGGCGAGTCGGTCGGCGTGGCGGAGTCCTCCTTGCGCCCATCACCGTAGCGGTATACCTGAGCCCACACCACCGCGCCCGGCTCGCCCACCTCGCGAGCATCTTCGTGGCACTGCTGGCATATGGGGTAATGGCCCTGCTGCTCCGCGGTTCGCGGGTAGGGCATGACCAGGCCGCGGTTGTGCCAGATCATGTTCGGCAGCGTACCGATCAGGCCAAGGGAGCCCATCGTCGTCGTCAGTGACGTGCCGGTCGTCACGATGGCCACGTTGTCATAGTGGAAGGGCGTGGTTGTGACGGCCCGGGAATCCACAGGGTGATTCACGACCATGCCCCCAGAGGATCGGCCCTTGTGACACCCAGCGCACCAGTCCGAACCATAGACGGTGACCGACGTGTCGGCGCCTGTCGGCCGTTGGGTCAGGATCTTCGTCGAACTCCACTGGCTCAACCAGTTCAGATCCGAAGCATGGAACCTCACGCGCTCGCCGCTGAACGCCTGAACGACTCCCGCGCCATGCGGGCTGTGACAGTCACTGCAGGTCATGTTCGTGGCCTGGCCCTCGAAGGCCTGGACGCGGGACCCTCCGGTTGTAGCGCTTCCGCCGGGGATAGTGTTGGTCGCATCGATGCGATGCGCTGCCTCCACGGTGAAGCCGCGCGCCGCGATTGTCCCGTAGACTCCGTACCCGCCGGTGCCGTCGTGGCAGAACAGGCACGTGTCACGCAGCGTCTGCCTGGGAAGAAGCTTCGGACCGGGACTGGAGCCGTGGACGGTATGACAGACGTCGCACTTCCGCGTGGTGGTCATGTAGCCGCCGTGCGGTCCGCGTCTGGTCGCGAAGACCGGCCAGCTCTCGGTATGGCACGAAGCGCAGTCCAGTGGATCTCCCGGCCAGGAAGCGCCGCCCTCTTTCCACGCAAGAGCCGGCGTGCATATCGACATGGCCAGCGCGAACGCCGCCGCCACGACTATTGCCCTGCGCGCCCCCACTTTCAGAACTGCCCGCCCTCTCGAGTGAAAGACTCCCCACGGCACGCCGAAAGGCCCAGAGCTGACCTGCGGTACTCCCCTGCGGTCCTCTGAACCGAACAGCGCCGCTCAGGTTAGTTTAGCGTACGCCGAGCGCAAAGAGCACCACTAATAGGTTCGGGAGCGCTCGAACTTGCGCGTCGCGGCACGCCTCGCGGGACATCGGCGAGCGGGACCGCCGCCCGCAGTCCCGGCCTGACACGGAAGGGTCCCGGCGGAATCATCCGACCGGGTCCTTCCGTGCGCTCCGCCGACGCGGAGCGGTGCGAGGTCTAGCGGATCCTCGCCGAAGCCTCGTTGCTGTAGGCGGACTCG
>JBBILP010000125.1:0-4279 GCA_037444885.1 Actinomycetota bacterium
AGACAGGGGTGCGCTTGCCGTACCCCTTCTCGGTCACGACGAACAGCTCCGCGTTCGGCGGTGCGATCTCCATCCCGAGAACCACGTGGTCCCCGGACACGTTCATGCCCTTGACGCCCATGGTGTCCCGCCCCATCGGGCGTGCTTCCGATTCGTCCCACTTGATCGCCTTGCCCGACGACGAGACCATCACGACCTTCTCGCCTTGCTTCACGCGACGTACCGCGACGAGCTCGTCCTTGGCCCTCAGACTGATAGCGATGATTCCGGACGACAGCACTCGGCTATACGCCTGCATCGCTGTCTTCTTGACCATTCCGCTTTTCGTAGCGAACAGGAGGTAGTCCTCGGCGCCGAACTCGCGAGTGGTGATGACAGCGGCTATCTTCTCCTCCGCCTCAAAGGGCAGCAGGTTCACCACCGCGGTTCCGCGCGCATGCCTGGAGCCGACCGGTATCTCGTGCACCTTGAGCCGGTACACCTTCCCGCGCGTGCTGAAGAACAGCACGTGGTCGTGCGTAGAGCTGATGAAGAGGTGCTCGACGTAGTCGTTTTCCTTCAGGTTCACGCCCGCAACGCCCTTGCCGCCTCTCTTCTGCTGCCTGTACGTGGCGACGGGCAGTCTCTTCACGTAGCCGGCGTGCGTGATGGTGACGACCATGTCCTCCTCGGCGATCAGGTCCTCGACCTCGATGTCGCGGGCCGATGCGCTGATCTCAGTCAGGCGTGGCGTGGCATGCTTCTGCCGGATCTCGGCAAGCTCTTCCTTGATTATCTGGAGGACCAGCCCTACGTCACCCAGCACCTTCGTGAGCCACGCGATCTTTTCGCGAAGCTCGGTGAGCTCATCCTCGATCTTGTGTCTCTCGAGTCCCGTGAGTCGGCGCAGCCTCATCTCCAGAATGGCGTCCGCCTGGGCCTCGGATAGTCCGAAGCGACCCATCAGCTTCTCTTTGGCTTCGGTGTCCGTCTCGGACCCGCGGATGATCTTGATGACCTCGTCGATGTTGTCGAGCGCAATCACGTAGCCCTCGAGAATGTGTGCGCGCTCTTCCGCCTTGCGCAGCTCGAAGCGGGTGCGTCGAGTGATCACCTCTTTCTGGAACTCGATGTAGTGCTTGATCGCCTCGACCACATTGAGGGTGCGCGGGACACCGCCGACCAGCGCGACCATGTTTACGCCGAAACCAGTCTCCAGCGGCGTGTGCTTGTAGAGCTTGTTGAGCACGACCTGGGGCACGCAGGCTTGCTTGAGTTCAATCACGACGCGCATGCCCTTGCGATCCGACTCGTCCCTCAGGTCCGATATCTCGGTGAGCTTCTTCTCACGCGCTAGGTCGGCGATCTTCTGCACCAGCTTGGACTTGTTCACTTGGTACGGGATCTCGGTGATGATGATCCGCGTACGACCGGTGGAGGTCTGCTCGATGTGCGCCTTCCCACGGAGCTTGATGCTCCCACGACCCGAGGAGAACGCGTCGAAGATGCCCTCGCGGCCCATGATGACTCCGCCAGTGGGGAAGTCCGGACCCGGCATGACCTTCAGTACTTCCTCGACTGTTGCGTCAGGGTTGTCGATGAGGAGCATCGTCGCGTCGATGGTCTCGCCCATGTTGTGCGGCGGGATGTTGGTGGCCATACCTACGGCGATTCCCGCCGACCCGTTCACCAGCAGGTTTGGGAACCGACTCGGGAGGACGCTCGGCTCCTCGAGCGACTCGTCGTAGTTGGGGCCGAAGTCGACGGTCTCTTTGTCGATATCGCGCAATAGCTCGGCGGCGATTCGGTGGAGTCGTGCCTCGGTGTATCGCATCGCGGCCGCGGCGTCCCCGTCCACGGAGCCGAAGTTCCCATGACCATCGATGAGCGGCGCCCGCATGGCGAAGCTCTGCGCCATGCGCACCAGCGTGTCGTAGACCGCCTGGTCTCCGTGAGGGTGATACTTGCCGATGACCTCGCCGACCGTCCAGGCCGACTTCTTGTAGGCGCGTCCCGCCGTCAGTCCCGACTCGTTCATCGCGTGCAGAATCCGGCGGTGAACGGGCTTGAGACCATCGCGGACATCTGGGAGAGCGCGGGCGACGATGACGCTCATCGAGTATTCGATGAAAGAACTCTTCAGTTCATCCTCTATGTCGACGGGCAGGACAACCGAGTTCGGTATCTCTTCGGACACCTACGCCACCTCTCGCTCTCTCGTGCTCTTGACGAGCACCCACACGCCGACTCCCCCGAACAAGCCGCCCATCAACAGCAGCGCGCTGGCGCCCACCATTCCCGCGGCGCCTTTGCCGTACGTCGCGGCCAGCGCCGTCAGCCCCCAGACAACGAGCATCAGGCCCAGCACAAGCAGGAAGACACCCGCCGCGATACCGACCTTGCGGTACTGCGTGGCGGCTGATGGCTCCTCGCTCCGCAACCGCATGAGCATCACATCCATGCGCGCCACGTCCGTGTTCGCGCGCCTGTCCTCGCCCGAGGCCTGTCCGGCCTCTGGTTTCGGGCTGGCCGTCGGCTCAGGGATCGGCTCATGGCTGTCGGCGCCCGTCCGGCGAGCCTCCGTGAACTGCTCCGCCTCCCAGGGCGGCGGCTGGAAGGACCTGGGGGTCCTTCTCTCCTGCCCGTCGTCGGCCATGCGCGCTTCCGCTCCGTCGTCAGATGTCCAGGAAGCGCACGTCGCGGGCGTGTCGCTGAATGAACTCCCGCCTGGGTTCTACCTGATCACCCATGAGATTCGAGAAGGCCTCCTCGGCAGCCAGCGCATCGTCCAGAGTTACCTGCATTAGGGTTCTCTTCTCCGGGTCCATCGTCGTGTCCCAGAGCTGCTCCGGGTTCATCTCGCCAAGGCCTTTGTAGCGCTGAATCGAGTACTTCGCGCCCTCTGGCAGCCGCGCCAGCGTCTGCTGGAGCTGCTTGTCGCTGTACGCGTATTCCTGCGTGCGCCCGGAGGTGATCTTGTACAGCGGCGGCTGCGCGATGTAGATGTACCCAGCCTCGATCATCTCCCGCATGAAGCGGTAGAAGAAGGTCAGGATCAGGCAGCGGATGTGCGCCCCATCGACGTCCGCGTCGGTCATGATGATCGCCTTGTGGTACCGCGCTTGCGCCAGATCGAACTCCTCGGCGACGTTCGTGCCCAGCGCGGTGATCATGGCTTGGATCTCTTCCGACGACAGGGCACGGCTGAGACCCGCCTTCTCGACGTTGAGGATCTTGCCTTTCAGCGGAAGAATCGCCTGGAATGACCGGTCTCGGGCTTGCTTCGCCGAGCCGCCGGCCGAGTCGCCTTCGACCAGGTATATCTCGGTCAGCGCTGCGTCTCTCAGCGAGCAATCAGCGAGTTTGCCGGGGAGCGTCGAGCTCTCCAGGAGGCTCTTGCGGCGGGTGAGTTCCCGCGCCTTGCGGGCGGCCGCGCGTGCCTTTGCGGCCGACAGCGACTTGTTGATGATCGTCCTTGCTGGCTTCGGGTGCTCCTCAAGGTACTCGGCGAGTCCCTGCATCACGGTAGACTGGGTGAAGGCGCGCATCTCTGTGTTGCCGAGCTTGGTCTTCGTCTGCCCCTCGAACTGCGGCTCCCTCAGTTTGACCGAGATCACAGCGGCCAACCCCTCGCGCACGTCCTCGCCGGATAGATTCTCGTCCTTGTCCTTCAGGAGCCCCTGGCGCCGTGCGTAGTCGTTGATCGTGCGGGTGAGCGCGTTCTTGAAGCCTTCCAGATGGGTGCCGCCCTCGTGGGTGTTGATGTTGTTCGCGAACGCGAGCACCGCCTCCGAGTACCCCGTGTTCCACTGCATCGCAACCTCAACGTGGCCCTCCGCCGCCTCCGCCTCGAAGTAGATGACCTTGTGGTGGAGGGTCTCCTTCTTCTCGTTCAGGTACTTCGTGAAGTCCACGATGCCGCCCGCGTAGCGAAACTCCTCTCTACGGGGCTCAAGTTCCCGTTCATCCACGAGGACGATCTTGAGGTTCTTGTTCAGAAACGCCGTTTCCCGCATGCGCGTCATGATCGTCTCGAAGTTGTAGTCGGTCTCTTCGAAGACGCTCGCGTCCGGCCAGAAGGAGATCGTCGTGCCCGAGGACTTGGTCTTGCCCGCGGCCCTGAGGGGACCCTTGGGCTTTCCTCGTTCGTAGGACTGCGTGAAGGTCTTGCCGTCTCGTTTCACTTCCACGTCCAGGCGTTCGGACAGCGCATTGACGACGGACACGCCGACGCCGTGCAGCCCGCCCGACACCTTGTACCCCTCGCCGCCGAACTTGCCTCCGGCGTGCAGCGTCGTCA
>JBBILP010000126.1:0-4246 GCA_037444885.1 Actinomycetota bacterium
CGCCGTCCCAACCAGCGCGTCAACCTGACGGCCAGAAGGTAGAATGACCTGGAAGCGCGCTGGCCGCAGGTTACGCGCTACACGTTCGATGCACACGGAAGGAGTGGAGGGGCTTGCCGTACTTCTCGGCTGACGCGAGACTCATCGCCGATCTGGGGTCGCGGCTGGAAGAGGCCGGCTTGCCCTTCGCCCTGCTCCGCAAGAACAAGGGGATCGTGAACGCCATCGAGATGCAGGTCGAGGACGAGTACGCGGCTCCGGCGGTCACCGCCGCCCTCTTCGAGTGCCTGCTCCTCTCGGCCCGCTCGATCGGGACTCCCGCAGGCGACGCGTTGTGCGCGCAGGTCGAGGCGTGCCGGGACCGAGTCGCCAAGAGTCTTGCCGCCCGCCCTGCTTCCGGGAGCTAGCCGTGGCCTTCAGCGAGCTTGAGCTCAAGCGGATCGACCGTGCCGTCGGCGGGCTTTGCCGCCGCAGCACTCCGGCGGCGCACTCGGACGAGCTTCGCTTCGTGTATGAGACGGACGGTCACGCGGTGACCATCTGGGAGGAACGCCCGCCTTGGGATGGCTCGCCGGGAGATTGGTCGCGGATGGGAGTCGCGCGGTTCCGCTACTTCCGCTCACGGGACGAGTGGCAACTGTACTGGATGCGCCGCGACCTCAAGTGGCATGTCTTCGATGAGGTGGAGCCAACGCCCGACCTGGGGCAGCTCGTGAAAGTGGTCGGCGAGAACTGGTACGGGTGCTTCTTCGGATAGCGTCCCGTGGCATCGAACCCGCGCGTCAACACAGACAGCGCGACCGTGCGAAGGTATCCTCGGCAGTGACGTCGCGTGGCCGCGCTGCTGGTTACGCGCTACACGTTCGAACCACCGCCTTCGCGTGGCTCCGATGTCACTCCGGGGCGTATCATGGACTCAACAGCGGACGGAGCGAGAGGTGACTGCTGTGACCATCGATGAACTCAAGCGCGAAGCGCTCAGCCTCGATCCAGCAAGCCGCGCCAGCCTGGCACATGAACTCATCGCGAGCCTGGACGAGCTCTCGGAGGCGGAAGTCGAGCAGCAGTGGCTCGAGGAGGCGGAGCGTCGCCGGGAGGAGATCGTCTCCGGCAAGGTTCAAGGGGTGCCCGCGAGCGAGGTCTTCAGGAAGGCACGCGCGGCTCGCTCATGACCCGCGAGCACATCTTTCACCCGGAGGCCCAACTCGACTTCGACGAGGCCGTGGCCTTCTACAACGAGCAGCAGCCGGACCTCGGAAACGACTTCGCCAACGAGGTGGAACGCGCACTGGACGTCATCGACGAGCACCCCGAGGCCTACCCTGTCGAGCACGGGCACACCCGCAAGTTCGTCCTCCCGCGCTTCCCGTTCTCGGTGATGTACTCGATCGAGGAGTTCGGGGTGCTCGTGACGGCGGTCGCGCATCAGAGTCGGCGTCACCGGTACTGGCGGGGCAGAGTGTAGGTCCGGCGGGGTTCGAACAAGCGCATCCACGCAGACAGCGCGCCTCGTCAGGTAGACAGTGAGGCCGGGGCGCACGCGGCGCGCTGCTGGTGATGCGCAACAACGTTGGGCGGGCCAATCGGGGGAGCCAACATGGCGGGCATCGTCGAGAGCTTCATGGAGGGGTACGAGGGTCGCGATTCCGGTCGGTACGAGATCGGGGACATGCCGGTCACGTGCTCACACTGCGGGGGCGACAGGTTCGACTCGGGCTCGGCGCTTCTCAACACGCGGGGGCTGACCTTCCTCGGGATCGACTTCGCCAACCGCGGTGCCAACCTGTTGATCTGCACCGCATGCACGTACGTCGAGTGGTTCCTCGATGAGCCCCGGGCACTGTAGCCGGGCCATCCAACCAGCGCGTCACCTGGCGGCCAGAAGGTAGAATGACCTGGAAGCGCGCTGGCCGCAGGTTACGCGCTCAACGTTGGGCATGGCCGGATGCGCGCGCGCGTGTTGACATCACACATGGTATCGCCTACGATACCGTCATGGGTGAGCGTGCCGCCATCGACACCAACGTCCTCGTGTCCGGGCTCCGGAGTTCGCGCGGCACCTCGTTCCGCATGCTTCAGCTCGTGGGAACGTCGGCTTTCGAGTTCGCGCTGTCGGTACCGCTGGTTCTCGAGTACGAGACCGTGCTCAAACGAGAGAGCGCGGCACTCGGCCTTGGGGAAGACGACGTGGACGTGCTCATCCGGTATTGGTGCGACGTGGCGCACCTGCAGGAGATCCACTTCCTGTGGCGTCCGGTGCTACGGGACCCGAAAGACGACCACGTGCTCGAACTCGCCGTCGCCGCAGGGTGCGGTCTGATCGTGACTCACAACGTTCGCGACTTCGCGCCATCGGCTACGTGGGGCATCGAGGCCGTCAGGCCCGGTGAGTTCCTGAGAAGGGTAGGTGTCACATCATGAGCACCATCAGTCTGCGCCTTCCGGAGTCGCTGCATCGCAAGGTCCGTGAGCTGGCCAAGGCGGAGGACGTCTCGATCAACCAGCTCATCACCACGGCGCTGGCGGAGAAGATGTCGGCCCTCATGACCGTAGACTACCTGCGTGAGCGCGGTGCCCTGGGCGATCGTGGAGCCTACGATGCCGTGCTCTCGAAGGTTCGCAACGCTGAGCCCGACGAGAGCGACGAGCTGTAGGCGGCATGCCCAACCAAGGGATCGTGACGGCCGGAAGGTAGTATGACCTGGAAGCGCGCGGGCCGCAGGTTACGCGCTACACTAGACACAACACACGGACGCCGCCAGTCGGGGGGGTGGGGGACGGATGTCTGAAATCCCCGCACGGTTCGTGGCAACGGGTGCGGATGCCGCGATTGCCATCACGCGGGCTGCGGTCAATCACCGGATCGGCCTGTCCCTTTCTTTCCGCCCCGGGCACCTCGAACCCGATCGCCTGAGCAGGGCGCTTCGACTGTCGTTCGATGCGGAGCCGACGGTGGGCTGCTCGTTTCGCACCGACGAACGCAGAGCCTACTGGCAACGCTTGTCAGATCTCGAGCACGCGACGGTACAGGTGGGCGACGGCGTTGCAGACCCCGACGCAGTCATGCGCACATTCCAAGCAGCTGAGGTCCCAGACGAAGGACCGAAGGCCGCCGTCACGCTTCTCCGTTCCACCAATCGAGACGTCCTCGGCATCAAGGTCAGTCACGTGTTGGCTGACGGGCAGGCCGCGAAGCAGTACGCCTACCTGCTCGCTAGTCTCTACACCCGCCTGGGGCAGGATCCAACCTACGCTCCCGAACCCAACCTGCGTGCACGCCCGAGCGGACGCGACGTGTGGGCGAACCTGACTTCGGCACAGCGGCGAGAGGCCAGGCGGGCCAAGTCATGGGCTAGCCCCACCTGGCCGGCGCCGAGCACTTCCGACGAGGGAACGGACCTCACATATCGTTGGCGGACCCTGAGTCCTGAGCTGTTCCGAGCCCTGAAGTCATACGGCTCCGAGCGCGGATGCACCGTCAACGACATGATGCTCGTAGCGGTGTTGCGCGCCTGCATATCGCGTTTGGATCCACCGGTCGGAATCCCTCTCTCGCTCATGTACACAGCGGATCTTCGACGCTATCTGACTGATCCCGCCACATTGCCGATCTCCAACGTCTCAATCTCGGGCTCACTGGACATTGAGCGGGTCGACGACGAGTCGTTCGAGGACACCCTTGGGCGCGTACACGAGCGCATGCAGCAGTGGGCGAAGATGTGTCACGGCGCAGGCCCACTGGCAAGTGCGGAGCGGCTCGCGGGGCTTGGTTATCGGATGACGCAGCGCCTGCTCGGGCTGGCCTTCCGGGCCGGCGGAGCGTCAGGCAAGACGTACCCATGGTTCACGAACGTCGGCGTCATCGACGACTCGAGGCTGCTGTTCGACGGGGTCTGCCCGGAATCAGCGCTCATGTTCGGTCCCGGCGCAGTCGGGGTGAGCATCGTGCCTGTCATCAGCACCTACCGCGATGCCCTGTCCGTGTGCATGGGCTACGGCGATTCTGACGAGAACGAGCGCTGGATCGAGGGGCTTCTCGACTCAATCACCGACGAGATTATGAGTGCGTGCTCGGTGTAGTGTGTGGGCGGCCTCAAGTTTGAATCGCAACGCCGAGCCTTCCTCAGTGACTTTCTACGATTGTGCATAGCATTCCTCCGGTGTCTTGTAGCCCAGCCGCTTCCTCGGCCGTGAGTTGAGCTTGGCGGCGACGGCGTCGCAGTCGACCTGGGTGACGTGGGCGAAG
>JBBILP010000127.1:0-4236 GCA_037444885.1 Actinomycetota bacterium
CCTCGGCGAGCAGGCGTTCGCGCATGTCCTCGTCGATGACGTCGTACGGCGGGGCGCAGCGAGTCGTGATGTCGGTTCCGCCGGCATAGGTCACGCCGAGGAACGGGCGTACGCGGGCCAAGGCGATCCTCTCGCGTGCGGGTGTGGGGCCGCCGGTCGGCGGGTTCGGGTCGCCAGTCTAGCGGAGGGCGAGGCGAGGCGCTACCGAGGCTTCTCGGCATGCACGCGACGCGCGCGAGATGGAACGGTAGTTGCGGATGGCACGTAAGACCGTCCGCCGGGCGGGGCGAAGTGTGATCGTCGTCACATCAGCGGGACCCATGTTTGCCGACTAGACCTATCAGGAGGGTTCGCCGCCGAGGAGGCGAGGAAGATGGATTTCACGGTGACATGTCCGAATGACGGGACCGTCGAGGTGTCGCTCGAGGACGTGTCCACCGTCCTGATGCGTGGGTCGGAAGATGTCGAGGTCGTCTTCGAGTGCCCCATCTGCGGCACACCGATCGAAGTGCGCATTCATGTACCCGATCTGCTGGCGACCGCCGCGGACATCATCGAGGACGGCGTGGCGCAGGGTGACGCTGACATCCAGCTCTCCGGTTTCATGGTCGTCGCCCCGGAGGTTGACTGCTTCGTGGGCGAAGACGGGATGATCGACGCCTACTGCGAGTACTTCCACCGCCAGCTGGGGGGCATCAGCAGCGCTGACGAGGCGCTGGCCGAGATAGACGGTACCCCGCGCTCAGCGCCAGCCCACAAAGCGTGACCTACGCGAGCCCAGAAGCGCGAGCGGCGTCGCGATCAAAGCGCCCGTAAGGAATCCTCCCACGTGAGCGAGGTACGCGACTCCGCCTGACTGCATCGCTCCAGGTGCGATCGATCCGACGCCATGGAAGAGCTGGGTCACGAACCAGAAACCGATGACGAAGATGGCGGGCAGTCGCGCGAGTTCGACGAACACCAAGATGGGAATCGCGATCAGAACTCGCGCTCGCGGGTATAGCACCGCGTAGGCCCCCAAGACTCCGGCGACTGCGCCGCTCGCGCCGAGAAAGGGCACGGCGAGATCGGGGGTGAACGCCAGCTGCAATGCGAACGCGCCGGCGCCAGCGGTCAGGTAGAAGAGCGCGAAGCCGAAGTGCCCGAAGCGGTCCTCCACGTTGTTTCCGAAGATCCACAGATAGAGCATGTTGAACCCGATGTGCAGCCAACCCGCGTGCATGAATGTCGCATACAGGCCGGTGAGAAGCTGTGCGGGTGAAGGGTCAGCCAACAGACGAGTTGGCACGAGCGCGTTGCGCTCGACGAAGGCGAGCCGCGCCTCCGGGGGAAGCTGAAGCGTGTAGGCGAAGACCGCCACGTTGACGAGGATGAGAGCGATGGTGAGCCAGGGGAAGCTGCGTGTGGGGTTGTCGTCGCTGATGGGTATCAATCGAGTGCCTTCCGCGAAGCCGCGTCTGATACCATGACCGGTGGGGTGATTCTACCTGACGGTGGCGTCGGCGGGCGCGGGAAGTGCCGGTCGGCAAGAGCCGTTCACGATTGAGGAGGAAGGACGCATGGGAGGCGGAGGCTTGTTCTTCGGCTGCGGCGGTCTCGCGTTCCTGTTGGTGCTACTGGCTCTTGTCGCGGTTGTCGTGCTGTACAACCGGCTCGTGGTTCTCCGCAACCGGGTCGACAACGCGTGGTCTCAGATCGACGTACAGCTGCGTCGCCGGTACGACCTGATTCCCAACCTCGTGGAGACGGTCAAGGCGTACGCCAAGCACGAGTCCGAGACGTTCGAGAAGGTCACGCAAGCCCGCAACGCGGCGATCAGTGCCGGTTCAGTCAAGGAGCAGGGCCAGGCGGAGAACATGCTGACCGAGACCTTGAAGAGCCTGTTCGCAGTCGCCGAGGCCTACCCTGAGCTCAAGGCCAACCAGAACTTCATGATGTTGCAGGAAGAGCTCTCCGGTACCGAGGGCAAGATCGCCTACGCTCGGCAGTTCTACAACGACTCGGTCATGAGCTACAACACGTCGACGCAGACGTTTCCCGCGAACCTGCTAGCGGGTGCGTTCGGGTTCTCATTGAGAGACTACTTCGAGATCGAACTGGCCGAGGCGAAGGAACCGCCCAAGGTCGCCTTCTAGGCCGAGCAGCGCTGCCCGTCCGTTCTCACTCGCGCCGATGCGGGGCTTGAGGTGTACGAACAGATCTCCGCGAACAAGCTTAAGAGCGTGCTGCTGGTCGGAGTGTTCGTCGCGCTCGTCCTGGCGGTGGGGTGGGCGGCGTCCTATCTGCTCGGATGGGGACGCCCCGGTGTCCTACTCGCGGCCCTGGTGGCCTTGGCGGGCGCGTGGAGCTCCTATTGGTATTCCGACCGCATCGTCTTGGCGATGAGCCGCGCGCGACCCGTTGACCGCTCCACCGAGCCGTATCTGGTGAACGTCGTCGAGGGATTGGCGATAGCGGCGGGGACTCCCGTCCCGCGCGCGTATGTCGTCGACGATCCGGCGCCCAACGCGTTCGCGACAGGCCGCAATCCACAGAACGCCGCCATTGCGGTGACCACCGGCCTGCTCTCGATGCTGGACCGCGCGGAGCTCGAGGGAGTTGTCGCGCACGAGCTCGCGCACGTCAAGAACTACGACACGCTGGTCCAAACGCTGGCGGCCGTGATGGCTGGGACGATCGTTCTGCTGTCGGATTGGATGCTGCGGTCGTTCTGGTGGGGCGGCGGGCGCCGACGCGGGGACAGGGACGGCGGCGGCCAGATCCAGATGCTGCTCGCTGTCGTCGGGCTCGTGCTCCTCGTCATTTCCCCGCTGTTCGCGGCCCTCATTCAAGCGGCGATCTCGCGCAACCGCGAGTACCTCGCGGACGCGAGCGCGGCGATGCTCACGCGGTATCCGCCTGGATTGGCCGGGGCGCTTCGGAAGATAGCCTCCGATCCCCAGAAGCTCCGCTTCGCGAACAAAGCGACCGAGTCCATGTACATCTACAATCCGCTCCGGGACTACGGTGGTGGGTTGAATGCCCTATTCAACACGCATCCCCCCATCGAAGAGCGGATCAAACGTCTGGAGGCGATGTAGGCTGGCAGCACTCACTTACCCGAGGATCGACCCCGAGATCTTCGCGATCGGTCCTATCTCCTTCCGATGGTACGGACTCGCCTACGTGCTCGGTGTTCTTGTCGCCTGGTACCTGCTCGTCCGTGTGAATCGACGCTGGCGTATCGGGCTGTCCCGCGAGAACACCATCGACGTCGCTCTGGCGGCGGCCATAGGCATCTTCCTCGGCGCGCGGCTCGGCTATGCAGCGGTGTACGGCGGGGATGTGTACCTGCGCGATCCCCTCAAGCTAATCGCGATCTGGGATGGCGGGATGTCCTTTCACGGCGGGCTTGTCGGCATTCTGCTGGCCGCCGCGGTGATGTCGCGCTATCTGAAGGTGCCCTTCCTGCGACTGTGCGACGCTGGGGCCGTGGGCGCACCCGCGGGTCTGCTCTTCGGGCGTCTGGCCAACTTCGTCAACGGAGAACTCTGGGGCCGACCCAGCGACGTGCCATGGGCGATGGTCTTCCCGGGCGCCGGCGCGCTCCCGAGACACCCTAGCCAGCTGTACGAAGCCGCGCTGGAGGGAGCCGTCCTGTTGGCGGTCATGGTGTGGCTGGCGAGGAAAACCAGGCCCAGTGGAGAGATGCTCGGTTGGTTTCTTGCGCTCTACTCGATCTTCCGAGTCGTTGCCGAGTTCTTCAGGGAACCGGACGAGCAACTCGGCTTCCTGTTCGGGCCGGTCACGATGGGTCAACTGCTGTCGGTGCCGATGCTGCTCCTAGGGGCTTGGCTGATCTGGCGTGCTCGCACAGGAGCGAAAGACGAGCCGGAGCCCTAGGGTTCGCAGATTCGGTCCGTCGGCTTCCAGCACGGTTCGTCTCTGCCGAGGCACTTCACCGACTCGCCCGGACGTAGCGGTCGTACCGGGTTGCAGTACGCGCAGAAGAAGCTGGGAAAGGGACCGACGGTGTCCTTGAGATCCGGATCAACGTAGGCATTGGGGTCAGGTTGCTCGATGACGTGAAGCAGTCGACAGGGCATGTCGCCTCCCATGGCGTGCGCCGAGTACCGACAACTTTACTCGGCTCGATGCGGCGAGGCAAAAGCAGGTCCGGCTGCGGCTTCGCGTTGACCACTCGGTGGCCAGCCCTTATCCTTCCGCCGATGGGTGAACGGTCTCGATACGGTGTGC
>JBBILP010000128.1:0-4218 GCA_037444885.1 Actinomycetota bacterium
CAGTCAGCCGCAAGACCGCGTCGCTTCGCTCCGAGGTGATCGGCTTGACCGGAATGCTGATCGGCTTGCGGCGGAACGAGTGGTCGGCTTCACCGGAATGCGCAGTGGCCCTTCTCGCCGCTGCCGAGAGCCCGTTCGCGTTGCTCGGACTGGTGTTTCTTGACTCCATCGCGAACGTGATGTGCAGGAACTGCCAGAGCTCGATCCTGCCGAGTCTGGTGGTCGAGGATGAGCCCGTTCCGGCCAATTCCGCAATAGGCTCCATCTCGTCGGCTATGACCCTTCTCGCGCCGGCGCTCAGCGCGGGGCTTCTCGCAGTCCTTCCGTCCGCTGCGGTCACGACGATCGCCGCGGCCCTGCTGCTTCCCGCTGCCGCCTCCTTCGGTCTTCTCCCGTCCTTCCCGCGCGGCAGACTGACAAACGAAGCCCGACAGGAGACGACGCTGCGGTACTTCTTCGAGGGGGTCAGGGTGGTCCTGACCACAAGCGCCCTGCGGGTCCTCGCTGTAGTGAACGTCTTCTTCCTACTGGGCGCCGGGGTGCTCTACGTGGCGCTGCCGCTGCTCTCTGCCGAGGTCAGCACATCTCAGGGTGCGTATGGCACCGTGATCTTCGCGCTCGGGCTAGAAGTGCTCGCGGGGTACCTGGTGGCGCTCGTGGTCGTCAACTCCCGGTCCCGGCTGTGGGCGTTCTGTCTCGCGGGCATCGCTTCAGGCATCGCGTGTATCGGGATCGGACGAGCTTCGGGCACGCTGACGGCTGTCCTCGTATGGGTTGTTGCGTTCGGCGTGTCGGAAGGGCTCTCGGAAATGAGTTACGAGGTGGTTCGCCAAGCGGTGGTTCCTGACGAGCTGCGAGGCAGAGGATTCGCCGCCGTGGACGCGGTCAGCAATCTGCTGGTGCCGGTCGGGACGCTGTTGGGCGGATGGCTTGCGGTCGGCACGGGGCTCGACCGCCTGTTGACCGCGGCCGGCGTGCCGATGTTGCTGGGAAGCGGCGCCGGCCTCCTGCTCATACTTGCGTCGCTTCGGCGAGAAGCCGCACACATGGCCGCGTAGGAGAAGCCACGCGGTGGCGGCCTGCCGGCGCAGGCGGCGCGCAGTCCTTCGTCAGGACTCCTCTTCGGAGTCGCGGACGATCTCTCTCGGCAGCAACCGAACGATCTCGGCAAAGAAGCGTTCGGAGAAGTCCAAGATGTCTTGCGCTTCGCTCTCGGACACGACGCCGCGCGTCTGATACATGGCGAGATTGCGCTTCGCGCGCAGCTTCTGAAGACGGGAGATGTCGTGCTCCCATTCTCCGGGCAGTGCCGCCGCCAGGAAGCGGAAGGTGTTGTAGTGCTTCGCTTCACCTTTCGGGCGGTAGCCCTGGTGGTACATGAAGGCGAGCGAGGTCTGCAGGATGCCGTTGTAGGCGATGGAGAACGCCCAGTCGAGATCTTGGGCGGCAACGCTGCGGGCGAGCCCGAAGTCATGCTTCGCTACACGAAGATGCTCGCCGATCTCATCGGGGGACACGCGGCAGCGTTCGATCGCACGTCGTTTCAGAAGCTCATCGAAGGTCATCTTCACCTCCAAGGAGGAAGATCTTCGGACCGCCCACGACATCGGTCACGAAGGCCTTCTTGGCGCGCAGCTGCTTCTTGAAGTCAGCTTCGCCGAAGACAGAGAAGTTGACCTCGCGGTCGATGACCTTCTCGGTCTGTGAGAATGCGCGGTGCAACTCGTCGATGTCGACGTCACCGATCACCATAACGTCGATGTCTGACCGAGCGTCTTCCAGGTTCTTAGCAACCGAGCCGTAGATGAAGGCGACTCTGATGTTGGCGACCAGTGGCCCCAGCGATTCCCCGAGTGCGTCCACGAGGCCGGTCGTCTTGAAGACGATCTCCTTAAGCGGCGCATACAGCGGATGATCCTGGTTGACCCAGTAGAAACGGACGTTCGCCTCCTTCTTAGAGCACAAGATACCCGCGCTTTCGAGCCGCTGTAGCTCGAGTTGAATCGAGCGCCTGGCGGACCTAAGAAGGCCGACGAGTTGGAGGTAGTGGAACCGCTCTCCTGGATGGGTCAGAAACCAGGTGAGCAGCTCCACGCGGGACTTCGAAGTGATCAATGTTGATAGCATGCCTATTATCCAAAAAGTGAGCCAAAGAGCTTACTTACATGCTAATGACTCTTCCCTGGCCCGTCAAACACCTTGTGTGCGCTGGCCCACGCTATCGCTGCACTTGCCCGACCAGGCAGATGCCGGGGCCGAAACCGAAAGACGATGTGATTCGCCGACCGGTGGTCCCTGACGGGCCGCGAGGCAGAGGATTCGCCGCCGACCCACCGGCCGCAGCCGGTGTTCCGGACACTTCACCCGCCCTGGCGTTTACCGTATCCTGGCAAACACAAGCCTGAGTCGGGGGAGCCACAGACATAGGCATCAAGTCAGCAGCCGCAATGCTCGTCATATGCCTGGGTTCGGCTGTCGTTCTTGGGTGCACGGGGCGCGCGCCGACGCAAGATGCCCTCACCGCGACCACCGGCCCCGGGATCGCCCGCGTGCGCGGGGTTGACGGTTCTCGGGAGTGGATCACCCCCGTCGGCGACGACACCTTCGAGGTAACCGGGTGGCTCGGCTGTCCGCCCAGGCGGGCCAGCAAGTCGTCGGGAACACGCTTCATCTGCGCGCTCCAGGTCCCAGAGGACGTCGACGGCCTCCGCGTGTTCCACATCATCCCGGTGCACTTCGACTCGCGCACCCCCGTCACGGTCAAGAACGAGGAGCTGCTGTTCGACCGCGGCAACTTCATCGACACCTGGATCACCGTCCGGTTCAAGCTGAAAGAGGGCGCGTTCTACGCGCAATCGATGCGCGTGCTGCCGGGACGCATCAAGAAGGGGGAGTGGCCGCTCGGACGTCTCCCCGAGCCCGTGCTTGCCGAGAACGGCCGTCCGCTGCTCGTGCCAAAGCGGATATGGCTTGACGTGGGCGAGACCGGGCTCGCGACGCTGGACGGCATGGTGGCGCACCATCTTGTCGCCGAGGCGCCCACTCAGGGCTTCTCGGGCAGTCTGGACATTCAGGTTCCGGACCTCTTCGTCGGCGTGCCGATCTACCACCTCGTGAACGTGCTGTACAAGTCGCCGTCCGTCGCGGCGGCGGCGGACGCGAACACCCAAAGCGTGGAAGCGTGGGCGTCGCGACCGACCTCTGAGACGGCCGCGGGCGAGAACGGCGACGACGAGAGCAGAGCGACGGCGGTGACCCGGGACTGGGTCACAGTCCGCTTCAGGATCGAGCGCGGGCGACTCGTGGCGAGCACGGTGACCCTGCTCGGGCAGTAGCAGGCTCTGTCGTGTCCTCCGAGGAAGGCGGCTCCTCGGCAGCAAGGATGGCGGCACCGTAGCTTCGCGTGCACGAGTCGTGCGCGACTGGTAGATTGTTGCGCGACACGAGCTGGCACCTCGTGAGATCGTTTCTGTCGCGCCCCTGTGGGAGGAGCAGGATGTCCCTTCGAGCCGCACTTGTCGCAATGCTGGCGCTCGCCCTCCTGCCGACGGCGAGCGGTTGCGTGGACGCCATGGCCGAGGCGAACGCGGCCATCGACGCCGCGAACCGCCACATCGAGGTCTACAGTCGCCTCGACGCCGAGACCACGCCGCTTCTAGATGAACTCGACGAGCTGGAGGTGAGCCCCAAGGGTTCCGGCAGGGCGTTCGAGCTTGTCGAGGCCATCCGGGCGAAGCTGGAATCGCGGACCCTGGAGGTACGCGCGGCGCGCGAGCGGTTCGCATCGATCGAGGAGATGAACGTCGACGCCGACGTACGGCAATACGCTCGGCTTCAGGTGGCGGCGATGGACGCACTGCTCGAGCTGCAAGCGCGCGTGTTGGGTCTGGCTGAGAGCGAGGAAGTGCTCTTCAGGACGGTGACCGAAAAGGCGCCGAACCCCGACGACCTGACCGCCGCGGGCGAGGAGGTCCGGCGCGCGAGTGCCGAAGTCGATGGTGCCCGGGGAGCCTACCTAGACCGCGTGAGCGAAGCCGAAGACTTCTTCGCCAAGATGCAGTCGGGCACGGGAAAGACGTAGCGTCTCGTCCATTAGTCCAGATGAACCCGCGCCTATCGTGGACGGTCGACAAGCCCTATCATCAACCGTAGTCCGTCTCGGACTTCCTTTCGGGGGGCATGACCGATGGACACGCTAGCTGCTCGGGTGAAGGACAT
>JBBILP010000129.1:0-4197 GCA_037444885.1 Actinomycetota bacterium
AGCTGAAGGCCGCATAGCCCGCGCCGGCGCCTAGGCCCAACGCCACGCCTATAAGTCCCACGCTTCCGTCGCTCGCCCACGGTTCGAGTACCAGCACGCATCCGCCGAACGTCATGAGCACGGCCGCCGCGCGAGCGCGAGTGAGGGCAACGCCTTCAAAGAGGCGCTCGGCCACCACTATCATCGCCGGGTACGTGTAGAGGAGGACGGCGACAACAGACGCTGGCGCATGCTCGAGCGCGAAGAAGAAGCACAGCGATCCAGCACCGTATCCTGTGAGCGACAGCGTCGCGTATCGTCCGAGTGTCCTCCACCCGACCGCGAGGGACCTGCGCGAACGTAGCGCCACGAACGCGAGGACGAGCACAGACGCAAAGGCGAACCGCCAGACCAGCATCTGCAGCGGAGTCGCCCCGAGCCGGTAGGCGTTGGTCGCCAGGATCGCGAGCGTCGCGTAGCACGCCGAAGAGATGAACACGGCGATGAGTGACGTGGTACGTCGCACGGAACTCCCTTCCTCGGCGAGAAGTGACGGTGTCACTACTCGCGTCCGCCGTCAAACACACTACGCGTGTTAGACTCCGGCGGTGACCCGGAGGTGAACGCGCGTTGGCCGACAGGAAGTGGATCCTATCTTGGGCGAGGTGGCTGCCCGCGACCGCATGGATGGCGGTCATCTTCGCGTCGTCATCCATTCCCGGCGCCGGATTGCCGGGGCGTTTCAGTGTCCTATGGCACACGGGTAGCTACGCGGTGCTCGGAGCAGCCGTATGGTGGGCCGCCTCGAACGCGAGGTCCCCATGGAAGGCCGTCGCGTTCGCCGTGGTCTTCGCGTCCCTATACGGCCTGTCCGATGAGTTCCATCAGCACTTCGTCCCCGGGCGGACCCCCGATCCGGTCGACTGGGCGGTGGATACTGTGAGCGCGGCAGTCGCAACCGTCGCGCTGGCAGCGGCTCGAACCGTGCGTGCAAGCCGTGTTAGGATTCATGAATGACCGTCCGGTGGCCGATACGTGCAGTGTAGGCGCCTGTAGGCGGGCGGTTTCGGTTGTCTAGGAGAGAAACTCGCGCATGACCAAGAGAATCGTCCTCGTCACCCCTCCATACCACAGCGGTGTCGTCGAAACGGCCGGAGCGTGGCCGAACGTGGCGTTCGTGTACATCGCGGGCGAACTCAGGCGCGCCGGGTTCGACCCGCTGATCTACGACGCCATGACGCTCAACCACGATCTCGAACAGATCGCGGCTTCCTTCGAGCGGATGAAGCCGGACGTCGTGTTGACCACGGCATACACCGCCTCGTTCCCAAAGGCTATGCAGACCCTCGCTGTCGCTCGCGACGTTTGCCCGGGAGTGGTCACGGGAATCGGCGGCGTGCACGCCCACTTCATGTACGAGGAAGTCCTGCGCCAGCACGGCGACGTGGTTGACTACGTGCTGCGTGGCGAGGGCGAGCGCACTGCGGTGGATCTCCTGCGGTGCATCGACGACGGAGGCGATCCGGAGAAAGTAAGCGGCATCGCCTTCGCGAAGGGCGGGGAGATCGTGGTCACCCCGGCGAGACCCTTCATCCACGATCTTGACGAAATCGTCCCTGCCTGGGACCTCGTGGACTGGTCCATCTACAGCTTCTATCCGATGCCGGACACGAACCTCGCTATCGTGTCCTCCTCTCGCGGCTGCGACCAGGCGTGCACGTTCTGCAGCCAACAGGTGTTTTGGGAGCGTAGCTGGCGAGCGCGCTCGGCCGAGAACTTCGTGGACGAACTCGAGATGTTGCGCGACAGGTTCGGCGTCGGGGTGATGATGCTCTCGGACGAGACCCCCACTCTCGACCGCGACCGCTGGACGCGGATCCTGGATCTGCTGATAGAGCGCGACTTGGGACTTCATCTCCTCATGGAAACGCGCGTTGACGACATCATCCGCGACGAGGACGTGTTGCACCGCTATCGCCAGGCAGGCGTGCACCACATCTACGTGGGCGTGGAGCGCACGGATCAATCCACCCTGGATCTGTTCAAGAAGAACACCGAGGTCGCCACCGGCAAGCGCGCCCTTGAACTGATCAACGCGCAGGACATGATCTCCGAGACGAGCCTGGTCCTTGGCCTGCCGGACGACACCCCCGAGACCATCGAAGCGACTTTCGACCTCGCCGTTCACTACGACCCGGATCTGGCTTTCTTCCTGACCATAGCGCCGTGGCCATACGCCGACATGTACTCGGAGCTGGAACCATACATCGTCAGTCACGACTACGAGGACTACAACCTGGTCGCCCCGGTGGTCAAGCCCAAGGCGATGGAGACCGACGAGCTCATGCGCATGGTGATCGACTGCTATCGTCGCTTCTACATGGGCAAACTGAAGCGCGTCCCGATGATGACCAAGAGCAAGCGTGACTACTTCATGATCACCATGAAGCTCCTCATGGAGAACTCCTACCTTCGGAAGTTCATGGGTGGCCTAGGTAGCATGCCCGCAGAGGTGCAGCGGCTACTCCGCGCGAGCACGCAGGCGAAGGCGGGTTAGGCCATCTCGTACTCGGGGGTTTCGCACCGCGTCACACGCGAGAGCGCGCTGGCGGCGCCGGTGCGGTTCGCACTGCCTCAGTAGATCCCCGACTCGGCCGCCCTCTGCTGGTCGATGCCCAGCTGGCGCACCTTGATCTTGAAGTCATGCGCGTTGCCCGACATGGACATCGCGTCATCGAGCGTGATCTGCCTGTCTTGGTAGAGCTTCAGCAGGCTCTGGTCGAACGTCTGCATGCCGTAGTACTCGCCCTCGTCCATGGCGTCGCGGATCTTGTACGTCTGCTCCGAGTCGATGATGTACTCGCGGATGGTTCCGGTGGTGACCATGACCTCCACGGCGGGGACAAGGCCGCCCTGTATCGACGGAATCAGCCTGAGCGAGACGATGCCCTTCAGAGTAGCCGCGAGCATCAACCTCACTTGCTTCTGCTGGTATGGCGGGAAGAAGTCGATGATGCGGTTGATGGTCTCGGTCGCATCTATGGTGTGCAGCGTCGAAAGCACCAGATTGCCTATCTCGGCCGCCGTCAGAGCCGCCGAGACCGTCTCGTGGTCCCGCATCTCGCCGATCAGAATCACGTCGGGGTCCTGCCGCACCACATGTCGCAAGGCGTCGGCATAGCTGTCGGTATCGATGCCGATCTCGCGCTGGTTCACTATGCACTTCTTGTCCTGATGCAGGACTTCTATGGGGTCCTCGATCGTGACTATGTGGCCTTCGCGAGTCGTGTTGATGTGATCTATCATCGCGGCCAGCGTCGTCGTCTTGCCCGAACCAGCCGTACCCGTGACCAGGATGAGTCCGCGCGGCTCATCGGCGAGCCTGCGCACCACGCTCGGAAGGCCGAGATCCTCGATCGAAGCTCGATCGGTGGCGACACGGCGCAGCGTCATGCCGATGCTACCGCGCTGGTGGAAGACGTTGACCCGGAATCTCCCCACCCCGGAAAGCGAGTAGGCGAAGTCCACTTCGCGATGGTTCTCGAACGTGGCGCTCTGCCTGTCGTCCATCATGCCCAGCGCGAGCGTCTTGGTCTGTTCCGAGGTCAGCGCCTGCACCTCTCGCAGCACGACCAGCTTGCCGTTGAGGCGCACGGCGGGCGGACTGCCCACCTTCACGTGTAGATCCGAGCTTCCCCGCTCGGTCATGAGCTTCAGCAGACCATCTATCTCGGCCATGGGATTCACCACCGGGTCCGGGCCCGAAGGCTGGGGTCACGCTCCAAGGATACAGCATGGGGAGCTTGCGGCGGAGGCTAGTCGCCGGGCACAAGAGCGCGAACGCAAATCGCAGCTCTGAGCTCCTGTTGCTTTCGGCCCCTAGGAGCCGACAATCACGGCCGACAGGCCCCGGCGTAGTCGCCTCGGTTGAGCGTGGAGATGCGCACGACGTCGCCGGTTCGCGGCGAGTGGATGTACTGGTTGTTGCCGACGTAGATGCCTACGTGGTGAATCCTGCTCCGCCCGAAGAACACCAAGTCCCCAGGTCTGAGATTGGCCCTGGATACCCGCTCTCCCGCCGAGTACTGGGCACGCGAGCTGTGCGGCAGGCTGACACCCACCTGCGCGTAGACGAACATCGTGAAGCCGCTGCAATCGAACGCATTCGGACCCGCCGCGCCCCAGCGATATGGATAGCCCAGGTAGCGCATGGCGATC
>JBBILP010000130.1:0-4188 GCA_037444885.1 Actinomycetota bacterium
CGAGCAGGCGGACTTCATCATCGAGCGCGTGCTCGAACACCGCGAGGCAGGCACCGAACTCAAGCGGCAGGCCGTCCTCTTCCGCGCGGCCCATCACTCGATGGAACTGGAACTGGAGTTGACGCGCCGCAACATCCCCTTTCGGAAGTACGGTGGCTTGCGCTTCGCCGAGACCGCGCACGTGAAGGACCTACTTGCGGTTCTCCGCCTAGCCGAGAACCCCCGCGACGAGCTGGCGGCATTCCGAGTCCTGCTCATGCTCCCGGGCGTCGGTCCGGTGACTGCCCGCAAGCTGTCCGACCTCCTGCTCGCCTCCGACAGCGACTTCGCGTCGTGGGCGACGTTCGAACCTCCGTCTTCCGCTGCCGACAGCTTCCGGGCGCTCGTCGCGCTCCTCGCCGATATCGCGGGACCCGATCCGGGCGAGCTTCCTTCTCAGGTACACCGTGCACGACTTCTGCTGGCGCCGCTCATGGAGGGACGCTACGACGACCTGACAGCCAGATTGCGCGACCTCGAGCAGCTCGAGCACGCGTCGTCTCGCGTACGCGATCGCTCGCGCTTCCTCGCCGAGATGGCTCTCGATCCGCCGTCGTGGACCGAGGACCTCGCGGGGCCTCCGCACCTGGACGAGGACTGGCTCGTTCTGTCCACGATGCACTCGGCGAAGGGTCTGGAATGGGACGCCGTATTCGTGTTGCACGCGGCCGACGGCAACATCCCCTCGGACATGGCCACCGGTTCGGCAGCCGAGATCGAGGAGGAGCGGCGGCTCTTCTATGTAGCGTGCACACGCGCTCGGGACGAGCTGTGCGTCTGCCACCCAATGCGCTACTACGCGCTACCGCGTCAGAACTTCCACGACTTCCACGGGTACTCGCAACTCACGCGCTTCCTGCCCGAAGGCGTGCTCGCGCGCTTCGACCGGCGGTGTGCGCGCGCCGACGCGTCTACGGATGAGGCCCAGGTCGCCTCGGGTGACCTGGGTAGATCGCTTGAGGACGTCCGTCGGCGCATCAAGTCGATGTGGTGAAGTAGGCCGTCCCTGGGCATCGCCGGGATTCGGCCGCGGTGCCTACAGCAGCGAGACGCCCGCGGCGATGGCCTCGGACAGCGCCCACACGATCGCGAAAGCGCCGAGCACGCCGAGCGACACCGCCAGGAATGCCCGACGCGGCGGCATGTCGAGAAGCCATCCTGCGGCCGAACCAGAGTACGCGCCCGTGCCAGGAAGTGGTATCGCTACGAAGATAGCGAGGCCGAGCACGCCGTACTTCTCGACCAGGGGATGCGCCTTGGTGCGGATGCCCTCCAGCTTTCGGTGGACCCAGGAGCCTTCCGGGATGTGCACGTAGAGCCACTCCAAGCCGAAGTACGTGGGCCAGAAGATCGCGACGTTCGTGAGCAGCACGAGCGGCAGGTAGATGCGTTCGCCCTGCTGGACCGCGAGCGGGACGGCGCCCCTCAGCTCGACCCACGGCACGAACGTGAGTACCACGTACTTGAGGAACGGTGGCAGGTCGGAGGCCCACTCGATCACGGCTTGTCCCCGCTGCCGTTCCATGCCGAGTACACCTTCTCGACCTCCGAGCGCCAGAACGCCTCCCGGTCGCTTACGTCTTGGCCCAGGCGCTCGGCATGAACGAAGTATCCTCGGCCGGGGATGCCGTCGCTGGCACGCACGACGAGCGAGGCCAGCATGGTGCCCCGAGCCGCGTCTTCCTCGGCGCAGATGTCGCCGAGGAGATCGATCAGAGCCGGCGAGCGCGGGGTAAGCGACACCGCGGCTATCCCCCGGCAGAACTCGCCGTACGTGACGGTCCCGCGCGATCGCGCGACCTCGGCCAGTAGCGCCTTGCCCTCCGCCTTGGCGGCTCCCCACGTATGCCCCGCATGCCCGTACCTCAAGTCGTTTCTGCCTGCCCCTTCTAGCCGCTATCGAGGTCGTGGGTACATTCTAGACGACACGGAGGCGGCGGCGGGGGCAGGCAAGGTGCGATCGGGACAACCGGGAACGAACGGAAGCCGCGCTGATGCCGAACGGTTGCGGCGATTGTGGCGAAGCGCCCTCGGCGGGCACAGACACGCCGCCGCCTACCTGGCTTGGGCGAGCGTCGCGCTTGCGCTCGCCGCGATCGCTACCGGGTGCGGCAAGGTCGGCGTCGCCGGCAACCGCGCGGAGCGCGCTGTCTTCGGCGATTGGCACTCCGAAGCCACATCCGCCTACGACTGGAGCTTCAAGGAGAACGGGGAGCTCGTAACCCCCTACGGTTCCGGCTCGTTCTCGTTCGCGGAGGACAAGCTCTCGCTTCTGCTGCCTGGTATCGGCGGCGTTGACGGTCAGACCGTAACCACACGCTACTCGGTTGATGGCGGCAAGAGGGTACTCTCACTTCCCGACCTCGGATTGCGGCTGGCCGCGGGTCCGGGCGCGGAGGCGGAGGGCGACGAGGTGGTGGCCATCGTCGGCGCCGACATAATCACGAGCGACCAGCTGGAAGAGCGCGTCGCGACGCTGGTGAGCCGCCATCCCGACATGTTCGTAGGCACCGAAGCGCCTGCCCGCGTGCGCGACGCTCGCAAGCGACTGCTGACAGCCATGGTGGACGCGCTGGTTGTCCGCCACGCCACGTCGGCGGTAGGGATCTTCGTCACCGAGGGGGAGGTGCTCACGCGCGTTCGCGAGATCGAGGAGAGCACGCGCGATCCCGCGTCCTTCGCCGAGTTGCAGGGCTCCGTGGGTCTGCGCGCGGGCGATGTCGCGGAGTACGTCCGCGACGACATGCTTGCGGCGCGACTCAGGAATGCGCTGATGGAGTCGGCCGTCGAGCCCTACGAGGACGAGCAGGCCGCCTACGATACGCTGCTGGCCCGTCTGAGGCTCGAACTCGACGTAGAGACCACCGAGTGAAGACGAAAGCGGACCCTGAGGGGGTCCGCGGGAATGTGGTGGAGGCGCGGAGAATCGAACTCCGGTCCACGAGAGCGCCCTAGGAAGCATCTCCAGGCTCAGTCACCGTTTGGCTTTCGGTCAGAACGACGCTCGGTGACCCGCGTGCCCTTTCCTAGGCGGCAAGTTTCCCGCAAGGCTTACCACCATCGGCCATGCGGTAGTCCCCTGAAATGGCGCCGTTACCGGTGACGGGGACGCGCACCGGGCGGCGTCGCTGCTCTATCTAGGCAGCGAGTGCAAGATCATTGTCGACGCTTGAAGGCGTCTTGCCCCTGTTTAACGAGGTAAGGCGACCTCGGCCTGCTTCTTCCCTCAGCACTATCGTGTCGAATCCAGTCGCCCCCGAAGGAGTAGACGTGCCCGAGATCGGAAGAGCCCGGTGCCCACACGGCTCGCTCGTCCAGCGAACGCGAGAGCAATGACGAGTATACTCCCGTATGGCAAACTCCATGCCTGCTCGCCGCACCTGTCTCCCGCACGAAGGATCGCCCATGCCCGAGGACCGACGCCCCGGCTGCGTTGCCGAGGGAACACCCGAAGCGCCCACCGATACGCCCACCTGCGAGGCCGACGCCGGGGGTCCGCCGATCGGTTCGGCTCATGCCAGCGGCGCGGGCATGGAGCGAGTCGGCACCTTCGAGTCGCTCACACACAAGGACTTCCGCTTCTTTCTTACGGGTGCCCTGATCTCCAACGTAGGTACCTGGATGCAGGTGATGGCTCTCGGATGGTTGGTGTACGAGCTCACCAAGTCCGAACTCAGCCTCGGCCTAGTGAACTTCCTGTCCGGGCTGCCCACGCTGTTCCTGATACTGTTCGCCGGTACGCTGGCTGACCGAGTGGACAGGCGCAACCTGCTCATCTGGCTGCAAGCGGGCATGATGCTGCAGGCGCTCGCCTTCGCTGCACTCACGTCGTTCGGCACGATAACCATCTCGTGGGTGTACGGACTCACACTGGTGGGCGGAATTCTGGCGGCGTTCATGTTCCCGGCCTGGCAGGCGATGGTCCCGGACCTCGTGCCGCGGAGGTTGCTGCTGAACGGGATCGCGCTGAACTCCGCGCAGTTCAACGGTGCGCGCCTACTCGGGCCGATGTTCGCCGCGCTCGTCTTGCGATGGTTCGGCGTTGCCGAGGTCTTCTGGGTCAACGCGTTCACGTTCCTCTTCGTCATCTATGCGCTCTGGGTCATCAGGCCCGCGCAGGAGATCGACCGGGCATCCGCGGACAAGCCG
>JBBILP010000131.1:0-4166 GCA_037444885.1 Actinomycetota bacterium
AGAAGGCAAGGAAGGCACTTGCCGTCCTGCGATACCAGTAGTCCACGCTGGTCCAGTCCGGGAAGTGCGCGTGGAACAGACCGAAGCGCACGCCTACAACGACCACCGTGATCCCGATTGCGAACGCGATCGCGACCGACGTCAGGTCCTTGGCGGTGAATAGCACGAAGTGGTCGATCGCCTCCGAGTGAAGTCCCAACGCGTGGAGACCGGGAGCGACGATACCTTGCAGCATCAGGTTCGGCGCGAGACCGAGCGCGATGATGGGGATCGCCAGCGCGGCCATCGCGCCGAGCATCCGGACGGGGGCTTCGCGTATCCCCGGGTACTCCCGCTTGGGTTTCCCGAGGAAGACGAACACGATGAGCTTGATGAACGAGGCCGCCGTCCCGCCACAGGTCACGATGAATATCTTCTCGGCGATGGATAGCGCGGTCGCTTGTCGGGCGAAAAGGACGGAGTGCGTTTCGTGGGCTATGAGCGCGGCATGGTCGATGGATTCGACCAGCGCATGGTGCACAAGGCTCTTGCTCACGAAGCCGTTGAACAGCGGCATGCCCGTGATTCCGAAGGCTGCGATGAGCGTGAACAGGAACGTGATCGGCATCTTTCGCCAAAGGCCGCCGAGTTTGTACATGTTCAGCTCGTGGGTTCGGAAGTACACCGCGCCGACGCCGAGGAACAGACATGCCTTGAAGAGCGCGTGGTTCACGGTGTGGTACAACCCGGCGGCGAATCCCATCGCCCCGTGAGAGCCAAGATACCCGGCCGCCCCGATGCCCGCGATGATGAAGCCCATTTGGCTCACGCTGTGATACGCGAGCATCCGCTTCGCGTTCTCCTGCAGGAGCGCGAGCACCACACCGATGAACATCGTCGCCACGCCTATCCAGATGACGACGAATCCCAGTTGTGAAGTGAACTCCCAGAGCTCCTCGGCCACCTTCTCGGCCACCGGGGGTCTGAAGAACGCCGTGACCACTCGGAAGATGCCGTACGCGCCCGCTTTGATCATGATGCCCGAGAGCAGAGCGCTCGCCGGGGAGGGGGCTACCGGATGTGCGTCGGGCAGCCAGACGTGCAGCGGAACGATACCGGCCTTGACCCCGAACCCGGCGATCATCAATCCCGCCGCAACCCAAGCAAGCGCCGTCTGCCCCTCGGCGATGGGGATGGGCCCGATCTCTCCGTGCGAGCCCAGGCCGAAGGCGACGAGAATGCCCGCGATCAGCGCGAACCCGCCCGCGACAGTCATCCACAGGTACTTGGTCGACGCCTTGAGCGCCTCGGGGGTCTCGGCGTGCACGACCAGCCAATACGCGAGGAGACCTAGTGCCTCGAAGAACAGATAGAGCGAGATGAGATCACCCGCCAGGACGACCCCCATGTTCGCGCCGAGGACGGCGAGGTTGAAGGTGAAGTAGCGGTCGCGCTTCTGCTCGTGCTGCATGTACGCCCCCGCGTAGACCGTCGAGACGAGCCACACGAAGGACGTGAACAGCGCGAAGAGCAGGCCGAACGAGTCGACGCGGAAGGTGATCTCCCCCAGGAGCAAGGGGATCTTGCCCACGACCTCGTGGTGTTTCGCGACTTCAGGTACGAGGGCGACTGCGCCGAGGAACGTGAAGGCCGTCACCGCGACCGCGAACCAGTTGCGAAGCGACTCGGACCGCTTGCCCAGAGGGCGTGCGAGCAGCGAGGACGCGAGGGGCACGGCAACAACGGCCGCAGGGATGAGGCTGGTGGCTACACCGCCGGCTACGTCGCCTGCCATGAGAACGACACCCCCTTCGTACTACGGCACGACCTCGGCGGCCAGCTTCGCGAGCGAGAGCGAGAGCCCAGGGAGCGACCCAGCAACGCCGAGGACGACGGTCAGCGCGGTTCCGACCAGCAACGGAAGGAGCATCGTCAACGGCGCGTCACCGCGACCCTCGCGCGGAGGCAGGCTGCGGAGCGCCGGCGAAATCTCCTTGAAGTAGGCGGTATACACGATCGGCAGCAGGTACACGGCCGCAAGAAGAGCTCCGCCGAGCAGCACGGCCAGATACCAGGGCTTCTCGGCATCCAGAATCCCGACGCCCAGGTACCACTTGCTGATGAACCCGCTTAGCGGCGGCGTCCCGATCATCGATATCGAGACAAGTGTGAAGACCGCCGTGGTGATCGGATGCAGCTTGGCGATGCCCCCCAGCTCGCTGACCTTGCGCACCCCGGCGCGCTTGATGAAGATGCCGGCACAGAAGAACAGTGTTCCCTTCATGAACGCGTGATTCGCGATGTGGACGATCGCGCCCGTGACCGCGGAGGCGCTGAGCAGCGATGCGCCGAACACCACGTAGCCCATCTGGCTGATCGTCGAGAAGGCGAGTCGCCGTTTCAGGTCGTCCTGGGGTATCGCCAGGATCGCCGCCGCGATCACGGTGACCGCCGCGATCGCGCCGAGGGGCACTCCCACCCCTAGGTCCTTGAGCATGGCGACGCCATAGACGTCGAAGAGGACCCGGAGTATCCCGAAACTGCCCGCCGCCACCATGATGCCCGAGAGCACCGCCGAGAACGGAGAGGGCGCGGCGGGGTGGGCGTCGGGTACCCAACCGTGCAGGGGCATCAAGGCCGCCTTCACTCCGAACCCGGCGATGAAGCACCAGAACACCGCCATGAGCGCGGTTCGATCGGTGCCTGACTCGAAGAACGTGGTCGCCTCCCCGAAGTTCATCGGCCCAGCGAGGTGATAGGTTCCCATGATGGCCAGCAGAACGAGTCCGCCGCCGACGATGATGTACGCGATGTACTTCGTGCCCGCGGCCATGGCCTCGGGGGTCTGCTCGTGCACTACGAGCGGGTAGGTGAGGATGGAGAAGAGCTCGTAGAAGACCAGGAAAGAGAGCAGATTGCCCGCCATGGCGACACCTAGAGTCCAGCCGAGCGCCATCATCAGGAAGGCGTAGTAGCGCTCGACTCGATGCTCGTCCGCCATATACCCGAACGAGTACACAACCGCGAGAAGCCACAGAACGCACGCCGTCAAGGCAAAGAGCGCACCGAGCGCGTCCAGACGGAGACTCATCCAGATGGTCGGCGTCATCTGGAACAGACGTAGCTCGATCGCGTCGCCCCGCATGACCCCGGGAATCAGCCACGCCACGAGACCTGTGACAGCGGCGACCACCCCGGCCAGCCAGATGTCGTGGAAGCGCTGCGACGCCTTGGAGAAGGGTACGACCAGCGCCGCGCCCAGAACGGGCAGAAGCACGGCAATGGGGAGAATCGCCGAGACGCTCATCTGCTCATCACCCCGATCACTCCTCCCATGATCCGATCCCTACGAACCGAAGAAGAACGCGACCGCCGTTCGCGCGAGCGCGAGCGGCATGCCCGGGACCTCGGCCAGGCTACCCAGCAAGATCACGTACACCGCGCATATGAGCGTCGGCACGAGCAGCGTCCAGTGCGCTTCCTTCACACGCAGCTGAGTACCCGCCGGGACCTTGAAGAACGCCAGATAGATGACGGGCAGCCAGTAAGCGGCGTTGAGAACCGAGCTCACTATGAGAACGACGACGAAGATCCAGTTCCCGGTCTCCATCGCGCCCAGCGACATGTACCACTTCGTGACGAAGCCGGCGGTCAGCGGTACGCCGATGAACCCGAGCGCCGCAATCGTGAACGCGGCCATCGTGTAGGGCATCTGGTAGCCGATTCCGGCAAGTTCGCGAATGTTGGTGCGACCTGTCGTGCGTTGGATAGCGCCGGCCACGAAGAACATCGTGATCTTCTGGAAGGCCTGGTTGGCTATGTGGGCGATCCCGCCGAGCGCCGCCAAGGGAGTCAGCAGAGCGGCTCCGAGCACGATGTAGGAGAGCTGGCTGACCGTCGAGTACGCCAAGCGCCGCTTGAAGTTGTCCTGCGTCATCGCGACGATCGAGGCGACGACAATCGTTACGGATGCCGTCGCCGCGAGCCACGGCCCGACGCCGAGCTCACGCATCAGCTCCACCCCGAACACGCAGAACACGATCCGCAGAATCCCAAAGACGCCCGCTTTCACGACCGCCACGGCGTGCAGTAGGGCACTGACGGGAGTTGGCGCCACCATCGCCGAGGGCAGCCAGCCGTGAAGAGGCATGATCGCGGCCTTGACCCCGAAGCCCAGAACGAACGCC